>DVKF01000039.1 GCA_018716115.1 Candidatus Alloscybalousia intestinigallinarum | reverse complement strand
TATTCCAATAAAAAAGTAAGGTTATGTAAGCTTATAATTCGGTAAAACAATAAGCAACCTTACAAGTTAATTATACAATATTTTTTGACAAAATAAAAGACTATTAACAAAATATATTTGTCAACAGTCTGGGATAGATTACAGTCTATCTTTTTCTTTGATTTTACGTTAACCCTTTCTTTTTTTCTTAAAACTCGCTATAATGGATATAGATAAGAATCGGTCGAGGTGTTAATTATGGCAAAAAGAAAAAAGAAAAAGGAAAGTCCAAAACAGAAATTTGAACATTGGAATGAATTAGTAGGACTTGTATTAATTATCGTTTCTATTTTAAGTATTGTCCCAACGCCACTTGGCTTTATTGGTCAGTTAGGTGCTAGTTTTGCAATGTTTTTAATTGGCACTTGGTATCAAGTGTTGTTGTTGTTTACTTTTGTAGTTGGTTGTTATATGGTGTATAAACGGAAAGTACCTAATTTCGCAACGGGAAGATTTATGGGGTTATATGCTCTTGCTATTGGTCTTTTGGTTCTTGGACATATCAATTATGTTAAGGAGAATACCAATGATATTTTGATTGTTTTTAAGGCTACGATCGATAATTTGTTGGCTAATTTTTCTAATATTATGAATGGCGCTCCGCTTACGTTAAAAGGAGCAGGTATTATCGGAGCGACGTTTAGTATCGTTTTTTATAAGTTGTTCGCGATTGAAGGAACATATATTGTTTCTGTTGTTTTACTTCTTTTAAGTATTGTTTTATTGACTGGTGTTGATTTGATTGGATTATGTAAGAAGCCATTTCAGAAACTTCGCCGTAAGAAAAAGAAACCAAGTTTGGAAGATACTGGTGTTATTGTCAATGATTCTTCCGTATTAAAAGAAGTTCCTAATGAAGATAATAAGATTCGTATTCATAGTATTGATGAACTAACTAAGGTTAAAGATGAACATAAAGAGGGCGAGGATAAAGGAAACTTAGGTCATTTGGTAACTGAGTCAGAAGCAGAAGCTAATACTTTATCTAACGAACCGGTTAGAATTCAAGATCATACCAATTATCATTATCAACTTCCACCTTTATCTTTGATCCCACCGACTAAAAAGCCTAAAAATTCGAATGGTAATGAAGTGATTGAAGCAAATATTGTGAAGCTAGAAAAAGTATTGAAAGATTTTAATATTATCGCTAAAGTAGTAGAAGTTAATGTGGGTCCAAGTGTTACCCAATATGAATTAGAGATTTCTTCCGGTACAAAAGTAAATAAAATATTAAGTTTAAGCAGGGAGATTTCTTTGGCTTTAGCAAAAAAAGATGTTCGTATTCAAGCACCCATACCTGGTAAATCTACAGTAGGAATAGAATTAGCAAACGATACGATAACGCCGGTTGGATTACGAGAAATTTTGGAGTCTGTTCCTGCCAACAAAGAGAAAAGTAAATTGTTGGTTGCTTTGGGAAAAAATATTATGGGTAACAGTATTTTTTGTGAAATTGACAAGACTCCCCACTTACTTGTGGCTGGTTCAACAGGTAGTGGTAAATCCGTTTGTATTAACTGTATGATCGCATCTATTTTAATGAGAACGAAACCTACTGAAGTGAAACTAGTTCTTGTTGATCCGAAAAAGGTTGAACTTAGTATGTACAACGGAATTCCTCACTTGTTAATTCCGGTTGTTACTGATCCGAAAAAAGCAAGTGATGCTCTAAAGCGTATTGTTCGAGAAATGGAAGATAGATACGATATTTTTAGTGATAAAGGAGTTAAGAATATCGCAACCTACAATGAATGGGTAGATAAACAAAATGAAGGAAGAAGTGAAGAAGAGAAGATTCCTCATATGTTTTATATCGTTGTAATTGTCGATGAACTTGCTGATTTGATGTTGGTGGCTAGTAAAGAAGTAGAAGATTCTATTATGCGAATTACTCAAATGGCACGGGCAGCCGGTATCCATTTGATTGTTGCGACACAAAGACCTTCTACTGATGTTATTACTGGTGTTGTTAAAGCCAATATCCCATCTCGTATTTCGTTTGCAGTTTCTAGTAGTATCGATTCTAGGACGATTTTGGATGCAACTGGAGCTGAAAAATTATTGGGTAAAGGAGATATGTTATTTTTACCAATGGGTGAAAATGCGCCAGTTAGAGTACAAGGGGCTTTTGTTTCTGATGAAGATTTGCAAAAAATTGTCGATTATACGGTTTCTCAACAAAAAGCACAATATGATGAACGATTTATGAATCTTGGAGAGAGTAGTAATAACGATAATCCAAGTATGGAAGAAGTTCGTGATGCTCCTGAAGAATACGACGATCCTTTATATAATGAGATTGTCGAGTTTGTCATCACTAGTGGTAAAGCGAGTGCCTCTCTTCTTCAACGAAGATTTCGTTTAGGTTATAACCGGGCAGCTAGATGTATCGATTTATTGGAAGAGCGAGGAATTATCGGACCGGCTAATGGTAGTAAACCTCGAGAAGTACTCGTTAAATTAGATGATGAAGAATAAAATGACTTCTATTGTTTAAGCACTTTGTATTGAGTGCTTTTTTTCTTGTTATTTTTTTGAAAAGTGGTAGTATTTTTCGAAATAGTTCGCTATAATTAAATTAGATAGGAGGAGTATAAAAATGTGGTTATGGATTGTTTTAGGAATCGTAGTGGTTTTATTCTTTATTGCTATTCTGTTATATAATCGCTTAGTGGTTTTAAGAAATAAAAAGGATAATGAGTGGGCGCAAATCGACGTTCAGTTAAAGCGGAGGGCGGATTTGATTCCGAATTTAGTTGAGACAGTAAAAGGGTATGCTAAACATGAAAGTTCAACTTTTGAAGAAGTGATTCAAGCTAGAAATTCTTTAGTATCAGCGAAAACTCCGGAAGAAGAAATTAAGAAAAATAATGAATTAACGAATGCGATTTCCAAATTGTTTGCGCTAGCGGAAAATTATCCAGATTTAAAAGCAAACCAGAATTTTTTGAGTCTACAAAATGATTTAAAAGAAACGGAAGATAAAATTTCGATGGCTCGTCAGTTTTATAACGATACTGTACTTACTTATAATAATCAAGTAGAAATGGTACCTACGAATATTATTGCTAGTATGTTTGGCTTTAAGAAAGCAGCATTTTTCGAAGTGGACGAGTCGGAAAAAAGTGTACCTAAAGTATCTTTTTAAACAACGCTTACCTTAGGGGTAAGTTTTTTTGGAGGAGTTATGAAAAGAATAAAATGGATCGTTCGCAGTATTATTTTGGTAATACTTTTTATTCCCGGTTTTGTCTTTGCGGAAGGGACAGATCGCTTTTATATCGATTTAACGATTTTGGATAATGGGGATATTGCGGTAAAAGAAGCCATTTCGTTAACTGGGGAGTATAATGGTTCTTACCGGGATATTGTTTATCAGGATCCCTACGCTTATCGTTTTACGGGAATCTATAGTAATTTTGCGGGGAATACGGATATTTATAACGGAACAGGAATAAAAGATTTAAAAGTTTATCGAATTGATAAAGCGGATTTTCTTCATATTGAAGATTTAAGTAAAAAGAAAGATGAGTTTCGCTTAGTGGAGGAAGCGGAAAATGGAGATAGTGGGGTTTATACTCTCTCTTCTAGGGAGGATGGACTATATCTTAAAATGTTTATGCCTTCTTCTAAAAACAGTGTCTTTTATTTAGAATATACAATTACGGATGCGGTTGTGTTACATGATGATGTCGCCGAGCTTTATTGGAACGTACTAGGGGAAGAATATACCGAAGAAATTGATGACTTTCAAGTTTTGGTTCACTTGCCCGGTGATGGCGATAGTGATCTTCGCGTATGGACACATGGACCATTAAGTGGAGAAAATAAAATTGTCGATGCCAAGACAGTTTGGTTTAAAGATACTCATGTAAGTAGTTATGAGGCTGAGACCATTCGTTTAATGTTTAGCTTGGGTCTTGTTCCTAATGGGGGAAAATATTCTCATGTTTTAGGAAGAAAAAATATTTTAAAATATGAACAAATGATGGCAGATGATGCCAATAATTACCGAGAAAATCATCGTCTTGAAGCAGTTAATGAGGCATCTACTAAAGTACTTGAACTAGAAGAAGATATGACGATTTATAACTATGCTTATGCCTTAGATGCGGTTTCTGCTTTACCTGATGATACGGAAGAAAAAGAGGGCTTTTTGAATCGAATTTACGCAACGCAGAAAATCGTAAATCAACAATGGAAGGAACAAGTCGAGGACGATATTTATTGGTTTAGAAAATATCCTTCAGAGTATCAGCTTGATCAATTGAAAACATTAATTGGTCTTGGTATCGACCGAGAAGCCGCTTATCAGTATTATCAAGTTATTCCGGAATTAGAAACTATTTTGATGGATGTTTGGAAGCAAGAGTTATTAGAAACTACGGTGATTTTAGGAATTCCATTATTGATTATTTTCCTTTTCGCTTTGAAAATGTATTTGTCGGATTGGAAACAGAGACGGACGTTTAAACAACGTTATTATCGTGATTTTCCAACCGAAGATGCGCCAGGCGAGATCGAGTATTTGGTTTATCATAAAGTTACGGTAAATTCTTTTTCGGCAACGATCTTAGATTTAATTCGCAAGAAAGTAATTCGTGCTTCAGAAATTGGAGATGGCAAAAAGAAAGATATCCGTCTTTATTTGGAAAATGTGGATTATGTTCCAAGTTTGGCGGAATCTAAAGTTCTTGATTTATTGTTTCAAACCGTAGGAAAAATGCGAGAATGTACGTTGAATGATTTGAAAAAGTATGGAACAAAATCCCAAGCGAAAGCGAGAAGTATTCAACGGGCAATTCGAGATTTTTCTACGCTTAGCGAGCAGGCAGTTGAACGAAAAGAGTACTTTTCAGATAAGCCGAAAAAAACGTGGGCAAAAACGACATTTGTGGTTATAATTGCTTTTTTTGAATTTATGTTGATTTTCTTCGCATTACGACATTTTCCCAAGTGGTATTTATATCTTCTTTATCAAGGCGTTTTGTTTGGCGTTGTTATTTTCTATTTTATCGCTTTACATAGATATTATAAACGTACAGAAAGAGGTGCAGAAGTTTATTCTATGTGGCTTGCTCATCGTCGCTTTTTGAAAGGGTTCGGTCGTTTTCCTGAAAAAGATTTGCCGGAAGTTTCTTTATGGGAAAGATATTTAGTTACAGCTACGGTGTTTCGCTTAGCTAAACGTGTTCAAAAGAGAATGGAACTTCAGATGACCTCTATTACTACCGATTCTAATTATCTTTCTAGTTATGCATTGATTAACTATAATTTATCTCGCTCGATTACTAGAAGTGTTTCTTCTTCTTATTCTAGTGCTCGCTCGACGATTAGTAGTCACTCTTCAGGTGGTTCTTATTCATCGGGAGGAGGCTTCGGTGGTGGTTCATCATTTGGTGGTGGCTCCGGTGGTGGAGGCGGCGGAGGCGGTCGCTTCTAAAAAAGGATATGTCCTAACTTAACGACATATCTTTTTTACTTTTTTCTAATTTTTTTAAATGTTTCTGTAAGGATGGACAATCCTTTTCCATAAAGGTGAATCCATTCTCTTTAGAAAGGCGAATTAAGTGTTGATGATAATCCATTTCTTTGATCTTTTCTAACTTAACAAAAGCTTTTTCCCGATCTTTTTGATACAATTCAAATAAATCGAGAGAAGCCAAATAACTGAGATTGTAACATAAAAGTAACGAAGCTGGTTCAGTTAAATACTCAAATATTTCATCCCTATCAGTGAATGTAATTTCGATATTTTTTTTCTGTAATTTTTTGTTAAACCTTTCTAAGGTGAATTTTCTTTTTTGTTTTGCTAATAAGAAACCAATATTTAATTCGAAATTGCGGAGAATATAATTTTCTAGATAGGTGCTATCAATATAATAAGCGTTTTCTTCTTGTCCTAATTGTCGATAATACTCCGCTACTAATAGGTTCGCAAAACTTCCTTCTAATTCAGAAAAATAACATAATTCGTTTCGGTTAGTATATTTGAGGTTTAAATTTGAATAAAATCCATGAAAAAATTCATGACATAAGGTCACCATATCTTTAATTGTATTACTTCTAAATATATTGATGTATTTCTCATTAAATAAGTAATCGTCAAAACAACAACCATCCATAGAATAAAAATAATTGGGTGCTTTTTGAATATTTAATTCGATATGTGTTTTTTCTTGATCAATTTTATGAAATAAACTAGGACTTCCCATTTGATGAATGAAATCGTTAAAAAGTTCTAATAGATCCTGATTATTTATATAAAGTGGAGACGGATTTACCTCAGCTATTGAATAACCATTTGTATAGTTTAACCCATTTGTACTAATATTAATTAATGATTTAGAAATAGTATGGGAGTTAAAAAGAAAACTATTCAACTTTTCTTTAGGACTTTCTTCAATCATTTTTTCTGCTTTTCCTACAGTAGAATTATAAAAAGGGGGATCGTAAGAAGAGGCAGAAGTTTTAGAAATACTATAATAGTGAAGAAGAAAGTGATATAAGTCTTTAAACTGAGTTAAATTTTGAATGATGTATTCAGCATATATATTGTTAGGATGCTTTTGTGTAGCTTCGATCGTTTGTTCAATTATTTTTATTCTCCCTTTTATTTTATTTAGATCCCAATGATAACGTGTCATATTTTTCACCTGCCAATTAATTTATTAAAAAATTAACAAAATGTCAATAAGTTTAAGTTTAACTATAGAATAATTACTATTAATTTAGTATAATGGAAATGTCATAATCATGCAGAAAGAGGGGACTTTTATGCCTACACCACATATTGAAGCTGAAAAGGAAAAAATCGCGAGAGATGTGATTATGCCTGGAGATCCGTTACGGGCTAAGTTTATTGCGGAAAATTTTTTAGATGATGTCGAATGCATCAATCATGTTCGGAATATACTAGCTTATACGGGAACTTATAAAGGAAAGAGAGTTACCGTATTTGCATCAGGTATGGGAATGGGTAGTATGGGAATATATTCTTATGAATTGTTTCATTACTATGATGTCGATAGAATTATTCGCATTGGGACGGCAGGAAGCTATGATTTAAAAATTCCTGTTTTGGATGTCGTTTTAGCTAAACGAAGTTATACCGATTCTAATTATGCGATGGTAGAGAGTGGTTATCCAGGTAATTATATGGATGCATCTCGCTCGTTAAATGAAAAAATTATTCATACCGCAGAACGTTTAGGTAAAAAAATTCATTTAGAAGATATCTATACTACAGATGTTTTTTATCCGAGTAAAGAGCCATCGATTATCAAAAAGTATTCTTTAAAAGCGGTAGAAATGGAGTCGTTCGTTCTTTTTCATCATGCTCTCTTACATCATAAAGAGGCCTCTTGTATTTTGACAATTTCTAATCATTTTGTAACAGGCGAAGAAACTTCTAGCCAAATGAGAGAAAAAGGATTTACAGACATGGTAATTCTAGCGTTAGAATCATGTTTATAAATAAAAAATTGATCCATAATATAAATAACGAGGTGAAGAGATGAATTATAAAACAATAGATATGGGATCTTATCAACTACATTTTATTCAAACAGATCGGTTTAAAACGATTACTGTTCGCGTTTGTCTAAGAGATAAAATTGTCAAAGAAGAAATTACTTTACGAAACTTTTTGACGACATTTTTGACTTATTCGACCGATACTTATCGAACTAAACGCGAATTGGTATTAAAAGCTCAAGATTTGTATGCTGTTAATGCTTATACAAAGTCTTATCGTGCAGGACGATTCAATATGATCAGTTTCTATTTATCGATGTTAAATGAGAAATATACGGAAAAAGGAATGCTTTCTAAGTCACTTGATTTTTTGGCAGATATGATTTTTCATCCTAATTTTTATGATGAGGAGAAGTTTCAAGAAGCCTTCCAGTTTTTGTATCAAAGCATGGAAACTTCTATTCGGGGATTAAAAGAAAATCCTACTTTATATAGCGCTGTTAGAATGCTTGAAGAAATGGATCCAGATATGCCTTATGCATATCATGAACATGGGTACTTAGAAGATTTAGAAAAACTGGATAAGAAATCATTAGAAGAGTATTACCATAAGATGATTTCTAGTAGTTTAGTCGATATTTATGTCATTGGAAACTTTGATGAAGAAGAAATGCTTGGCCTTATGAAAGAAAAAATGGTTTTTGAAACATTTAAGAGACCTAAAGTATCGCAATTAATCTTACATGAAAAGTTACCTAGACGTTCAAAAATTAGGAAAGAAGAAACGGATGGTAATCAATCCAAATTATCGATTGGGTGTAAGATTGGAGATTTAACTGAATTCGAACGTAATTATGTACTTAGTCTCTATAATATGATATTGGGTAGTGGTAGTGAGTCTAAGTTTTTTAGAATTATCAGAGAAAAATATTCGATGGCTTATTATGTTTATTCTTCATTAAATAAATTGGATAGTTTAATGTTGATAAGGGCAGGAATTTCAAAAAGCAATTTTGATCGTGTAGTGAAATTAATCAAGAAAGAAATGAAAGAGATGGAAGAAGGCGATTTCAAAGACGAGGATATTGTGATTGCGAAAAATAATTATTTAACCTTGTTAAAAGAAATCGAAGATAATGAGAATGCGATTATCGAAACCTATTTAGCGAAAGATTTATTAAATCTTGGTGATATTGAAGAAAGAAAACAGATGATTGAAAAAGTGACAAAAGAGGACATTATCAAGGTAGCTAAAAAAGTAAAGATAGATACGATTTTTTTATTAGAAGGGAATAAAGAAGATGAAGGAAATTAAGTTAAAAGGATTAGATCAAAGTGTTTTTTATGAAAAATTATCCTCAGGATTAAAAGTATATATGGTTCCCTATACCAATAAAGCGAACTATGCGATGCATTATATTACGAAATATGGTTCTGTGAATACAGATTTTATTCCTGTAGGAAAAAGTAAGATGGTTCATGTACCAGAAGGAAGTGCGCATTTCTTAGAACATAAAATGTTTGAACAAGAAGATGGCGTTGATCCATTTACTTTTGCGGCTAAGACCGGAACTTCTTCTAATGCTTCGACAAGTTACCGAACAACGAGATACTATTTTGAAGGAAATACTGGCTTTTTAGAAAATTTAGATTATTTATTGACCTTTGTTCATCATCCTTATTTTACAGATGAAAACGTGGAAAAAGAAAAGGGAATTATTGCGGAAGAAATCATGCAGTATGATGATGAAGTGGATTGGGTACTCGATGAAGAACTTAGAAAAGCGATTTTTCAAAAAGATAATACTCGTTTAGATATCGGTGGTACTGTAGAGTCCATTGGGAAAATCACGAAAGAAATTTTATATGATATTCATAAAACTTTTTATCAACCTAGTAATATGATTTTGGTGATTAGTGGGAATTTCGATTGTGATGAAGCACTTCAGGTAATTGAAAACAATCAAGCTTTGAAAGAAGCAGTAACGAATGAAAAAATCGTTGAAGAAAAAGTAAAAGAACCATTAGAAGTGACCACCAGTAAAAAAGAAATCGAGTTTAATGTGGTAAATACAAAGGTTGCCTATGGAATCAAGATTCCGTTAAAAAATGTTAAGGACCGTTATTTATTTAATCTGTATTTAGGGTTAATGAATAATATCGTGTTCGGTCTATCTTCTCGGTTTAGAGAGCGAATGAAACAGTTGAAATTGATGACTTCTTTCTATTTAGAACGAGAAATTATTGGCGATTATTTGATTTTAACTTATATCGCCGATAGTAAAGAGCCAGAAAAATTTGTACAAGAGATCAAAAAAGAACTTGCTCATATTGATATTCAAGAAGAAGAGGTTGAACGCTTGAAGAAAGTTTGGATTTCATCCGAAGTAGTGATGGTAGATAATATTGTGATGACTTTAGAAAATATGGTTTATGATATTATCACCTATGGAGATATTATTCCTAACAAAGTAGATATTTTTCGTTCATTAAATAAGGAAGATTTGGATAAGATATTAAAAGAGATTGATTTTTCTAATACTAGTACAGTAATTGTTCGTCCAAAAAAAGCATAAAAAGAGTAGCTTGACCATAGAGTTATAATAGGTGATATCATGAAGAAAAAAGTAGTGGTATTCGTATTGAGTGCAGTAGCGGTTGTCGTTGCTGTTTTTTTATTTTCTTATTGTCGAATTCAAGTGATGTCAGTTAAGGAAAATGAGACTAGCATGCGTGCTGTTTTTATTTCCTATATTGAGTATATGAAATACTTTGATGAGAAGAGCGATCTTGGTGTAAAAAAAGAAATTGATACGATGATTAGAAATGTAAAGGAAAGTGGTTTAAATACCATTATTTTACAAGTTAGACCATTTTCTGATGCGATATATCCTTCTCGGATTTTTCCACTTAGTTATACAGTAGCGGGAACGGAAGGGGGAAAGAGAGATTTTGATATTCTTGCTTATTTTATTGAACAAGCCCATAAAGAAAGTTTAAAGATTCATGCTTGGATTAATCCTTATCGAATTCGAAATACGACCGATACAAGTGAGATTAGTGAAGAAAATCCTTGTTTTAAATGGTTAAATACAAACAAGGTAAAAGTAATTGAGGGAAAAGGAATTTATTATAATCCAGCCGACTCTGATGTGATGGATTTAATTGTCGAAGGGGTCAAGGAAATCGTTACGAATTATTCAGTTGATGGAATTATTTTTGATGATTATTTTTATCCTGATGAGTCAATTGATTTAGAAAACTATGAGGAAATCAAGAATACGATTTCATTATCTGATTATCGTTTAAGTAATACAAATACACTAGTAAAAATGGTGTATGATGCGATTAAAGAAGAAAACGATAAAGTACTATTTGGGATTAGTCCGGATGGTAATATTACTAATAATTATGAAATGCATTATGCCGATATCAAGAAGTGGTTAAAAGAAGATGGCTATATTGATTATATTATGCCTCAGATTTATTATGGATTTTATCATGAGACGAAACCATTTATTGAAACGTTAAAGGAATGGGAAAGTTTGATTGAAAATGACGTTTTAATTTATCCCGCACTAGCTTTATATAAGGCAGGTGAAGTGGATCAATATGCGAAAAGTGGTAGTAACGAATGGATCGAAAATGATGATATTATTGTGAAACAGATGAAAGTGATTACGGAGAAAGCAAGTAATCAGAATAAAGAACAATTAGTAGAAAATTCACCTTATCCAAGTTATGGTTATTCTCTTTTCCGTTATGATTTTTTGTTTACCGCAACAAGTAATGAACAATTACTAAAAGAAAGAGAAAATCTTCTTACTTGGTTAAAAGATCAGTAAGCGTATAGATAGAAAAACAGGATGCTTTCTGGCAAATAGCTAGATAAGTATTCTCTTTTTTTGAACAAAATTTTTCAGAATGATTTTTCTTTTTTCGTTAAAATATAATTTTTCTTCAGTTGGGGTGAGATGTTTCTTTTTCTCTATGGTATAATGAAAAAAGAGGAAGTGATAACTGTGTTTGAAAAAATAGAAAACTATTCATTAGTGATTATGTCATCTTGGTTAAAGAAAGAGCTTCTCCTTACGTTGAGCAGGAAGAAAAAACTCATTTCTTCAAAGATAATGACCAAAGAAGAGTTTAAACGTCATTATTTTTTTGATTATAATGAAAAAACAATTGCTTATTGTATGGAAAAGTATCATTTAAAATACGATATTGTTTTAGAATATTTACAAGCGATATATAGTTTGGAAAATCAACAAGTCACGACCGGTAAGTTGTCTTTATTAAAAGAGATAAAAGAGGATTTAGAGGCCAATCATTTACTGATTTTTGATCCTTTCTTTATGAACGATTTAAAAGGAAAAACAATTGCGGTTTATGATGTGGATAATTTAGAGCCCTATGAAAGAAAATTATTTGATTCATTAGGAGCTACGTTGATTTCTAATCCAAAAAAGATGGTACCTAAAGCTATAGCTTCTTCTTTTTCTACAATTGATGAAGAAATTTCTTATTGTGCATCAGAAATTATTCACTTATTTAACCACCAAGTACCTATTTCTAATATTTTTGTTGTCGCATTAGGTAGTGAATATCAACAACCGTTAAATCGTATTTTTAATTGGTATCATTTGCCTCTTGATTTGAATATCTCTACTTCTTTATATGAAACAGAAATTGGTCGTCAGGCTTTGTCTTTGTTAAGTTCTTGTTCTGATTTTTTAGAGTTAATTACACAATTAAAAGAGAATTATCCTCATCAACAAGAAGTTCTCAATCAATTAATTTCTATTTTTAATCGTTATTATTGGTGGGACGAGGCTTTAACGAAGTTTTATTCTCTTTTAGAAGCAGAATTAAAGAAAGTAAAATTAGCTCAAGTTCATTTAAAAAATGCGATTCGTGTTATTTCTTTAGATGAAATGACGGATGATTCGTCGATGTATTATTTTGTCTTAGGATTTAATCAAGAGAATATTCCAACCGTTTATCAGGACGTTGATATTTTAACAGATGAAGAAAAACAAGTGGTTGGACTATTGACAAGTGATGATAAAAATATTCGTGAGAAAGAAAAGATTAAAGATAAGTTTGCTTCTACTCCGCATTTATTTATCTCATATAAAGAAAAAAGTGCCTTTAATACTTATAATCCTTCTTTATTAATTGAAGAGTGGCAATTATCAGTAGAAAAGAAAACCGTTTCCTACCAGGATTCTCATCAATTTAACCAAATTGTTTTGGCAGAAAAATTAGATCGTTTAAATAAATATGGTGTTATTGAAGATCAACTAGAAGAATTGTATACCACTTATCCTAGTCTTTCTTACCTTACTTATCAAAATCAGTTTACAGGAATAAATTTAGAAGATTTATATCATCATTTAGATTATAAATTATTATTATCTTATTCTAGTATTGATAACTTTTATCGTTGTTCATTTCGTTATTATTTAGCCAATATCTTGAAGCTTAACTTGTTTGAAGAAAGTTTAGTGACCAATATCGGTACGATTTTTCATGATGTATTGAGCCATTATTTAGATGTCGATTTTGATTTTGAACAAGCTTTTTCTTCTGAATTAGAAAAGTATTCTTTTAAAGCTAATGAACTGCTTTTGGTTTCTAAGTTAAAAGATGAATTAAAGTTTGATTTAGATACATTAAAAAAGCAACAAAACTATACGAAATTTGATCAGGAGCTACATGAAGAAAAGATTTATTTACCAGTTGAGAGTAGCGAAATTCGTGTTACATTTATGGGTGTGATTGATAAGATTATGTATGTCAAAAAGCCGGAAGCAACGTATCTTAGCATTGTTGATTACAAGACGGGAAATCTTCCTGATAATTTAAATGGAACGGTATATGGAATTGGGATGCAGTTACCGGTTTATTTACATCTATTATTACATAGTGATAAGTTTAGAAATCCTATTATTGTCGGTATTTATTTACAGCGGATTATCAATAAGGAACTCCACCGGGAACTTGGTAAATCTTATTTGGCGCAAAAAGAAAATAATTTAAAGTTGGTTGGTTATTCTTTAGAAAATGAAGAAATCTTATCGGAATTTGATATGACTTATCAAGATAGTCAATTGATTCGCGGAATGAAAATGGGAAAAAATGGTTTTTATCACTATAGTAAGGTGTTGAACGCAGATAAATTTAAACGGTTAGATAGGATTGTAGATACTAAGATCAAAGAGGCATCGGCTAAAATTTTAGCTGGTGATTTTAGAATTAATCCTAAACAAATTGGTAAAGATTTAGTGGGGTGTCTTTATTGTCCGTATCAAGATA
Source organism: Candidatus Alloscybalousia intestinigallinarum (assembly GCA_018716115.1). Taxonomy (GTDB): domain Bacteria; phylum Bacillota_I; class Bacilli_A; order RF39; family UBA660; genus Alloscybalousia; species Alloscybalousia intestinigallinarum. The sequence continues at coordinate 16,948 of DVKF01000039.1, read as the reverse complement.
TTTGTTTCAAACGGGAAGAAGATATTGTTTATTTGAAAGAATATAAAAATTTGGAGTTTCTAGGAGGTGAAGAAGATGCCTAGTTGGACAAAAGAACAACAAGAAGCAATCGATAGTGAAGGAATGAATATTATTGTCAGTGCAGGAGCAGGTAGTGGTAAGACTGCTGTATTATCTGAAAGGGCACTACGAAAAGTATTAGAGGGTGTAGATATCGATCGTTTATTGATTCTTACTTTTACCAAAGCGGCGGCTTATGAGATGATGCTTCGGATTCGTAAAAAAATCAAACAAGCCGGTTTAGATGAACAAGTAGCTAAGATTGATAAAGCGTATATTACGACTTTTGATTCTTTTAGTTTATCGATTGTAAAAAGGTATCATGATCGATTAAATATTAGTAAAAATGTCAGTATTATGGATGGAAGTGTCAGTAATTTTATTAAAAGAAACACTTTGGACCAGATTATGGAAGAATTATATTTACATCCTGATGAAAAGTTTGAACGTTTAGTGACTGATTTTTGTTTAAAAGATGATCGTGAAATCAGAGAAGCTATTTTAAAATTAAACGATAAATTAGATATGCGTTATGATAAGGAAGAGTATTTAAAAAATTATAACAAGAATTTCTCGCCAGAAAAAATCGAACAGGATATTGCTTCTTACTGTCGCTTGTTGATTGAAGATATCTCCAAGATCGAAGAAAGATTAAATACGATTTCCTTGATGGTCGACGGTGATTATTTTGCAAAATTATCCGATTCGTTAGGAGGACTACTTTCTTGTCGGACATATGACGAGATTGTTTCTCATTTGGAGCTTAAGATGCCGATGTTGCCAAGAAATTCTAGCGATGAAGTGAAAGCACAAAAAGAAGCGATCAGTAAACTTCTTCTTCATCTTAAATCGATGTGTCAGTATGAATCAGAGGCCGAAATCAAAGAGACGATTCTTTCTACTAGAGATTATGTTGAATGCTTAATTGCGATTATTTTAAAATTGGATCATGCTCTTTCTAATTATAAACGTCAACATGATACTTATGAATTTGTCGATATTAGTAAAATGGCAATTAAAATTGTGAAAGAAAATGAAGATATTCGCCAAAGTTTGCGTAATTATTTTAATGAGATTATGATTGATGAATATCAGGATACGAGTGATTTACAAGAAGATTTTATTCGCTTGATTGAGAATGATAATGTTTATATGGTAGGGGATGTAAAACAGTCAATTTATCGTTTTCGAAATGCGAATCCTTATATTTTTAAAGATAAGTATGATCGTTATGCCAATAAAAATGGTGGTAAGAAAATCGATTTAGTGAAAAATTTCCGTAGTCGTAAAGAAGTCTTAGACGACATTAACCATATTTTTGATTTTATTATGGATGATGAAGTAGGGGGAGCAGCTTATTCGAAGAGTCACCGCATGGTATTTGGCAATAATACTTATCAAGAAGAAGGAAAAACTGATCAGAATTATACTACCGAACTTTATCAGTATGAATATGATAAAAACAGTTTATATTCTAAAGATGAAATTGAAGCATTTATCGTTGCTGATGATATTATGAAGAAAGTATCGAATCACTATCAAATTTTTGATAAAGATGAATGTATTTTACGAGACGCAACTTATCAAGATTTCGTTATCTTGATGGATCGAAGTAGTAAGTTTGATCTTTATAAAAAGATATTTGAATACAAGAAAATTCCGCTTACGATTTTAAAAGACGAAAATATTATGCAACAAGTAGAAATTTATTTGGTTCATCATATTCTACAGTTACTTATTAAAACTAGAAAAAAGGAATTTGATCAAACCTTTCAATATGCGTTCATGAGTATCGGTAGAAGTTATTTGTTTAGAATGAGTGATCAAGAGTTATTTACCATTATTTCTAGTCATGATTATTTTCATAATCCAATTATGGAGAAAATTAATGAATTATTAGGTGGAATAGAAACTTGTGATTTAGCTACTTTAATGGTGAAAGTGATTACTAGTTTTGATTTTTATCAAAAAAAGATTACTACTGGAAATGTAGAACTTGGAATTGCTAATTTAGAGTATATTACTGAGTCTGCTCAAAATCTTAGCCGAATGGGGTTTGGCGTTGAAGAATTTTCTCATTATTTAGAAGATACCATCGCTTCTAGTGAAGAAATAAAGATTCCGGCAAGTTCAGTTTCCGATAACAGCGTAAAGATCATGACAATTCATAAATCTAAGGGATTAGAGTATCCGATTTGTTACTATACAGGGTTAGCCGCTAAGTTTAATGTCAGTGATTTAAAAGATAAAATTTTATATGATTCTACGTATGGAATTATTACGCCTTATTTTAAAGAAGGATATGGAGATACGATTTATAAAACGTTACTTAGACAGAAATTTTATTTAGAAGAAATCAGTGAAAAAATTCGTCTCTTTTATGTTGCGTTAACTAGATGTAAAGAAAAGATGATTTTAGTTGGGAATTTTTCTTTAGAAGAGATGATGATTGATAAAGATGGTGTTATATCTTTAGATAGACGTCTACAATATAATTCTTTTTTAGAGATTTTAAAAAGTGTTTATGAAGATATTTCTTCTTTTGTTACTAAGATTTCTTTAGAAGAAGTTCCTTTATCGATGGATTATAAAAAATTAAATAGTTTTGATTTTGAGAAAAGTATTTCCGTTACTATCGATAAACCATTAGTGGTAAATGAAGTAAAAATCCCTCAACAACAAGCAGAGACTGAAGTGTCTTTCTCTAAGAAAATGATCGATCTTGTCGATCAAGAAAGGGCTCAGAATTTAGAACTTGGGTTGAAAATTCACCATTTATTAGAATGCTTGGATTTTCGTCATCCGGATTTAGAAAGTTTAACGGAAGATTCATATTTAATCAATAAAGTGAAAAAGTTTTTAAGTTTACCCTTATTAGCTGATTTAGACCAAGTAAAAATTTATAAAGAATATGAATTTATGTACGAAGAAGAGGATAAACTTTATCATGGTATTATCGATCTTTTTTTAGAACGAAAAGAAAGAATTGATGTAGTCGATTATAAATTAAAGAAAATTCAGGATGAGGCGTATTTAAAACAACTTCGTGGCTATCAACATTATTTGGAAATGGTAAGTGGTAAAACGGTTTCTATTTATCTTTATTCGATTTTAGATGAAGAATTGCTTTTGCTGTCTTCGGTATGATATAATACGAGGGAATTTGGAGTTGGTAATATGAAAGTAGGAATTTATACTTTAGGATGTAAAGTAAATACTTATGAGAGTGAATATATTGCTAGTTTATTTCGGGAAGCTGGGTACAAAATAGCTGATTTTGAAGATACTTGTGATGTTTATGTGATTAATACTTGTACAGTTACGAATCAAAGTGATGTGAAAAGTAGAAAGATGATTCATCAAGTAGTCAGACGAAATCCTAGTGCCTGTATTGTTGCGATGGGGTGCTTTATTGAGGCGAATAAAGACATTTCATTAGAAGGAGTCGACATTATCTTAGGAAATAAAGATAAAAGTAAAGTTGTTTCTTTAGTAGAACAATTTTTCGCAACCAGAGAACCAATTCGTGATCTATATGACGATTTAGGGGATGAATTTGAGGATATGGAAATCAGAGATTTTGAGAACCGTACTCGAGCATTTGTTAAGATTCAGGATGGTTGTGAGAATTTTTGTAGTTATTGTATTATCCCACGTGTTAGAGGAAGATGCCGTAGTAAAAAGAAAGATGTTGTATTAAGGGAAATTGAATGTTTGATTCAACATGGATTCCAAGAAATTGTTTTAACGGGAATTCATACCGGTAATTACGGAGTAGATTTAGGTACAGATTTTGCTTCTTTGTTAGCGGACATTGTAGAGTTAAAAGGATTGAAACGTCTTCGCATATCGTCGATAGAAATTACAGAATTAAATGATCGAGTATTAGAAATACTTGCGAATTATCCGGTTATTGTCGATCATCTACATATTCCTTTACAGTCCGGGAGTGATGAAATTTTAAAGCGGATGAACCGTAAGTATGATACTATTTATTACCGTGAGAAGATCAACAAGATTCGTTTGGTTCGTCCAGAAATTGCGATTACGACGGATGTGATTGTTGGTTTTCCAGGTGAAGATGAAACTCACTTTATGGAAACTTATCAGTTTTGCGAAGAGATGAATTTTGCGAAAATTCATGTTTTCCCTTATTCTATTCGTTCTAAAACGGCAGCTTCTAAGATGAAAGATCAAGTATTAGGACCAATAAAAAAAGAGCGAGTAAAACGCTTATTATCTTTATCCAATCAATTAGAAAAATCTTACATGGATCAATTTGTTGGAAGAACAGTGGAAGTATTAATCGAGCGGGAACGTGACGGGATTAGTTATGGTCACACCGGAAATTATCTCTTTGTTCAAGTCGAGGGTAAATATCAAAGTGGAGACCTTCTTCCCCTTAAAATCTTTAAAACGGCTTATCCTTGTTGTATTGCATCTCCTTTAACCGAAAAAGAGGTTGTCAAACAATAGAAATTTGTTTTATAATGGATAGTAGGTGATAATATGAAGGAAATCGATAAGACGTTCATGAATATGGCGAACGAACATTCTGATCAAATGACAGAAGCAGAGAAACAAGCAATTATTGATCGCTTTTATCAAAAAAGTGTTCAAGATGAGAATCATTCTAAATCACAAAAAATAGCCGGAGAGTTATACGTAGGTAAAACAACAAAATTTAAGAATTTTATTCGACCTGCTATTTTAGCTGCAGCTGTCTTTGCTACAATGGCTGGTATTGGGTTAGTGGGAAATAAAGTTGAGACTATTTCTAGCTACAATAATCAATTGAATCATGAGGCAAAAACAGAATTAAATCTCGATCAGCAAGAAATATTTAATCGAGAACGAGAAGGTATTTTAAATGTGGTAAATAATGCTATGGCTGATTTGGATAAAATTAATGAAAATAAGGAAGAATTACGACAAACTGGTAATTATAAACCGAACGGAGATTATGTTGACCATCCACAACCTAGTACTAAGGCAGAAGCTGACGGGTTATTTCCTTTGTCTGATTTAACGAACGATGCGATTGCTCAAACAGTGGATCAAACGATAGAAGAATATAAAAGTAGGTGATAATGGTGATTAATAATAGTGTGATAACATTAGAAGACGGCAATACTTACGCAGTCATCGAGAAGATTGATTCCTATATATATTTGTCTAATATAAAGGATTCTAATGATTTTTGCGTTCGTAAACAAGTAACTAAAGGCGATGAAAACTTTTTAGAAGGGTTAGATAATAAAGAAGAAGTTGATCAAGCAATGAAATTGTTTTTAGAAAAACATCCTGTAGAATAAAAAATCAATAATCGTTGATTTTTTTTCTTTCGTTGATAAAATAAAGAGACAGGTGGTAACATGGATACATTAAAAGGAAATTTTAAACGATACATTTATAAAAGTGATAAAGGGTATGTTATCGGTTTATTTAAAGTAAGAGAAGTAACTGGTGAAGACTTAGCTTTCTATGTGAATCACACCATTACTTTTACCGGTTATTTTCACGAATTGAACGAGGATGATACCTATTTATTTTATGGAAAGTTAGTGGAACATGAAAAATATGGAGAACAGTTTCAAGTCGATTCTTACGAAAGGGTATTACCTGAAGAAAAGGATGGGATTGTCGAGTTTTTAAGTAGTGGCTTATTTAAAGGAATAGGAGAGAAAACCGCTGAAAAAATTGTTTCTTATTTAGGAAAAGATACTTTAACTATAATTTTAGAAAACCCTTCCGATTTATTATTAATACCCGGTATTACGAAAAAACAAATCGATAATTTACATCGTACTTTAGAAGAATACGAAGCTAGTTATCAAACTGTGTTAAAACTGAATGAATTAGGTTTTTCTACTAAAGATAGTTTAGTGATTTATAATGTTTATAAGCAGAGAACTCTTGATGTTTTAGAACAAAATATCTATTTATTGATGGAAGATATTGATGAAATTAGCTTTAAAAAAGTAGATACTATCTTTTTAAAACAAGAAGGTAAGAGAGATGATTCTAGACGAATCATGGCTGCAATTTTGTATGTTATCGATGAGGTTTGTAATTTATATGGGCATAGTTATTTATCTCTTTCAGATATTCATCATTATGTGGTTAGGGCATTAGGTAACGATATCGCCCCTAGTGAATTATCTTCCGCTTTAGAACAGTTACTAATCGATATGAAGATCATTTTAGAAGAAGATCATTACTATTTAAGAAAAATGTATGAAGCAGAACAGAATATTAGTAAGCGTTGTGGTTATCTAATGCGTAAAGCTGATTTTTCGGATAAAAAAATGGATACTTATTTAAAAGAAGTAGAAGCGCATTTTGGCTGTATTTATAATGAGGAACAAATAGAAGCCATTAGAAAGGCATTAGAAAAAAATATCTTGATTGTAACTGGTGGTCCTGGAACAGGTAAAACAGCGATTATTAAAGCAATTTGTGAACTTTATAGTAGAATCTATAAACTTTCTTATGAACGTTTACAAAAAGAAGTGATTTTACTCGCTCCGACAGGAAGAGCTAGTAAACGAATTAGTGAATCTACTTTTTTACCTGCGCTTACAATTCATCGTTTTTTGAAATGGAATAAAGAAGGGGATTATTTCGCAGTTAATGAGTATAATAAGAGTGATGCAAAATTAGTGATTATCGATGAATTTAGTATGGTAGATACTTATCTTTTTGATCATTTATTAAAAGGATTACGTTATGATACAAAATTAATTTTAGTAGGCGATTATCATCAGCTTCCTAGTGTTGGTCCTGGACAATTATTAAAGGATATGATCGATAGTAAGATGATTCATACAGTTGAGCTAAAACAGTTATATCGACAATCATCAGGTTCTAATATTATTACCCTTGCTTATCAAATTAAAGATGATTGTTTAGAACAGGACATCTTTAATGTTCAAGAGGATTTGGTGTTTAATCCAGTTTTACCACTTAAAGTAAAAGAAAAAGTCGTCGAAATTGCTTCTATGTATCAAGATCAATTCATGACTTTTCAAGTACTTGCTCCAATGTATAAAACGGTTAATGGTATCGATCAATTGAATATTGTTTTACAGGAAGTATTTAATCCTAAACAGATAGGAAAAAAGGAAATTTTGATTAATGATGTCTTATTTCGAGAAAATGATAAAGTCATTCAACTTTCTAATATGCCGGATGAAAATGTATTTAATGGTGATATTGGGATAATTGAAGAAATTCGTGTTGTCGGTAGTAAAAAAGAAATTTGGATTAACTTTGATGGTAACAAAGTGCGCTATACTGCTAGTAATTTTAATAAATTTAAGCACGCTTACGCAATTAGTATTCATAAAAGTCAAGGTAGTGAGTTTGATACTGTCGTGATTCCAATCGTTAAAGGGTATGGAAAAATGCTTTATCGCAAATTAATCTATACAGCGGTAACAAGAGCCAAAAAGAAACTTTACTTAGTAGGGGAAATTGATGCTTTGTGTATGGCCATTCAAAATAACGATGTCGATATCAGAAATACCTCTTTAAAAAATTTTTTAATTCAAAATATTCATGAATAAAATAAAAAAAATATCACATTCTATAAATGGTATAGAAATATACTGATCATATTTTTGATTAAGAGGTGATGAAATGAAAAAAAGCGGTATCGTCGGTGGTGTAGTGTTAGGACTAGCCTTGTGCGGTTATGGGGCATGGTGTGCTTATAAAAAGTTTTGTCCTGAATGTGCATCTGACATGAAAAAAGATATGAAAAAAATGAGTAAAGATGTAGAGAAAAGTATTGAAAATATGATGTAGAAAGAGAGAATAATCTCTTTTTCTTTTACCCTTTTTTAGCGTTTTTATTGATTTTGATTTTACTTTGTTTTACAATGTATTTAAATAGTAGAATAATAGATGTAGAATAGCGGAGTAGAATTATGATGAAAAAAATTAGTAGAAAGGCTAGAACGGTCATTTTACTTGTTGTTTTAGTCGTTTGTTTTGTGTTTTTGAGATCATCTTTTGCGTATTACGAATTAAAAGAGGAGATAGGGGATGCGATTGTATTAGAGACACTGGATTTAAATTATACGTTTACTAATTTGGGGGCTAATAATACAGTAACTATACCTGCTAGTGGTGAACGGGAAATAACAATAACGTTAAATACTCAAAATCCTATTGAGATGAAGTATCAGTTGTATTATTTGGTTCAAAATAGTAGTGATTTTTCCAGTGATGAACTTGCCTCTTTACGAGTGAATTTAAGCCCTGATTCTAAAGATGAACCGACAGGTACTGTAGTACAGTCATCACCTAAGGAAATTACTTTAATCCTTAAGAATCCCACTTCAAAAGATGTAGTGTATCAAATTGGGGCCCAAGGTGGCTTAATGAATCAAGAATTGGTATTAGAAAAAGGAAAACCGATTGTTTTGATTAATTATTTACGCAGTGTTACTTATGAAGAAGGGGGAAATACTTATTTAACTAGTGATGCTTTTTGGGGTTACCGAGATAAGATTACTAATGTTTCTTTTTTAACGACAACGACTCCGCCTACTTCTTATACAGAAAGTTTTGATGTTAGTGATGCGCAAAATAACAGTATTATTGCTTATGTAATTCCTAACGAAAATAGTGATACTTACCGAGTAACCATTCAAGCTGACGGAAAAATTTATTTAAATCAAAATGGTAATTCATTATTCGAAAATTTTGTACTTTTAGAAACAATTGATGGATTAAATAATCTAGATACTTCTAAGACAACTACTATGAGACATATGTTTTCTAGTTGTAATAATCTAATTAGTCTTGATCTAAGTAGTTTTGATACTAGTCATGTGACAGAAATGCAATTAATGTTTTATCGATGTCAGAAATTAACAGAAGTAAATCTCAGCAGTTTTGATACTTCGCAAGTAACTAATATGAATAATATGTTTTATAATTGTAATCAACTAACTACTCTTAATTTGAGTAGTTTCAATACGCAAAATGTAACGGATATGGGTTATATGTTTTCTGGCTGTAGTCGTTTAACAAGCTTAGATTTAAGTAATTTCAATACATTAAAAGTGACGAATATGCAAACTATGTTTCAAAGTTGCGGTAATTTGACTGAATTAAATCTTTCTGGTTTTGACACTTCCAATGTAACGAATATGAGTTATATGTTTTATAACTGTAAAAGTTTGATAAGTTTGGATTTAAGTAACTTTAATACATTAAAAGTAACAGATATGGGTAATATGTTTACTAAATGTAGTGGTTTAACGAGTTTAGATATAAGTGGTTTTGATACTTCAGGGGTAACAGATATGAGTTATATGTTTAGTGGTTGTAGTAGTTTAACAAGTTTAGATTTAAGTCATTTTGATACACCACAGTTACTCGAGATGGTGGGAATGTTTAGTGACTGTAGAAGTTTAACAAGTTTAGCTCTAAGTCATTTTGATACATCACAAGTAACCGATATGACTTGGATATTTAACGGTTGTAGTAGTTTAACAGGCTTAAATTTAAATAATTTTGATACATCACAAGTATGGGATATGAGTTATATGTTTGATGGCTGTAGTGGTTTAATTAGTCTAGATTTAAGTCGTTTTGATACATCTCAAGTAACTGATATGGTGTCTATGTTTAATGGTTGTAGTAATTTAACAAGCTTAAATTTGACCGGTTTTGATACATCACAAGTATGGGATATGAGTTATATGTTTAGTGGTTGTAGTAGTTTAACAAGTTTAGATTTAAGTGATTTTGATACATCGCAAGTAACTACTATGGAGACTATGTTTTCTGGCTGTAGTAGTTTAACAAGTTTGGATTTAAGTCGTTTTGATACATCCCAAGTAACGGTTATGTATAATATGTTTTCTAGTTGTAGTGGTTTAACAACTTTAGATTTAAGTCATTTTGATACATCACAAGTATGGGATATGAGTTTTATGTTTTATGACTGTAACGGTTTAACAAGTTTAAATGTAAGTCATTTTGATACATCCCAAGTAACGGATATGGAATCTATGTTTGATGGTTGTAGTAGTTTAACCAGTCTGGATTTCAGAAACGCCACGTTTACTTCAGTAACCAATTATGATTATATGTTATATGATGTTCCATCTACTATTCAAATAACCGTAAAAGACGCTACCGAACAAGCTTGGTTACAAGAACAACTCGGTAGTGGTAATGGAAACTTTGTGATTGCGTCATAAAGTTTCTTTTTTTCTTGTTTTTTTCTTTTTACCTCTTTATAATAAAGTTACCTTGGAGGTATCTTATGCAAACAGATTTAAATATAAGTGTAGATGAGTTTTTTTCTCAGTACCCAGTATCCAAAATAGAGATGAATACCATAAAAAAACATTTTCCTGATTTACAAGCAGAAAATGATTATGGTGGATTGTTACATGCAGCGGTTTATCATCAATATCCAGAAGATAAAGTACTAGCCTTTGTAAAATGTCTTTTAGAAAATGGTGTTGATGTCAACAAAAAAGGAGAAGTTACCGGTTATAGCTTTATTCATTTGGCACTTTATGGTTATACGGATGAAGCAGGAGAGGATCATTCTTATTCGACAGAGTTTATGATTAAGCTGATTCAGTTAGCGGTTGCTTATGGCTTAGATGTCCAGATTACCGATTCGGATCAAGATAGTATTATTCATACTGCTTTAGCTAGTGAAGTATATAGTGGAAAAACGGTTGATTTGATTGAAGCGTTAGGAGAAGACTTCGATTGTACTTGTAAGGATAATCAAGGTCGAAATATCTATGAAGCGTTGCTTGATTATCGAGCTGAAGCAAAATCGGAAAATCATTCTGATTGGTACAAAAGGTTAGATAATGAAGAACAGGAAATAAAGAGGATTGTTGAGTTAGCTAGTCTTTCTTTAGATGAGTTAGAGAAAGAATTAACCGCTTTGAAACAACAAATTGTTACTGTTTCTAATGCTCTTACACAAGAATACTTAATAAACAGTTACTCTTCTATCATCCCACTTAAGAAAGAACTAGATCATCTTCTTCCCTCGTATCATTATTTTGTACCCGATCAAACAGAATATGATTCTTTATGGGATAATCTTTATGTGAAGATAAGAAAAGTAGTAAACGATACTTTAAAGAAATTAGCTACGAAACCTAGTTTTACTATGATAAATGATTTAGAAGATATTTGTACTTCTTTTGATTTAATTGAAGAAAAAACACTTTTACAGGAAGTTTGCCGAGTTTACGAGAAGCAGATTTCTACCTTTGAAGAAAAAATTGAAAAAACCAATCGATTAAGTGATTTAAATAGGTTAATGGAAACGATTCAGCAAGGACTAGAAGATGGCGAAGATAAAAATAAGTTATTGCTTCTTATTGAGATGAAGAGTTCTCATTTAAAAGAATTAATGACAGAGCTACAAGAGTTAGCTAGTCGCGTTATATTATTCGCAAAACTAATTACCCCAGATAGGGTACCTACCTTTGATAGCCTTGTAAATACCCAAGACTTAATGGAAATAGAAGAAGTGGATTTAGTACAGAAAAAACGTTCTCTTCAACACCAAATAGAAACAAGTAAGGAGACAACACTTCAAATCCTTCGTGATAAATTATCAGAAATAATGATATTTGTTCAACAGTTAGAAGAAAATCGCTTTTTAGAAAAGGAAGAAATTTTACAACTTTATTCTGAAAACCTAAACTTAGAATCATCGAGTTTAGGAAAAGAAAAATCAAGAAAAGAGAAGATCAAGAAAAAATGATGGATATCTTTACTCTACGATTAGAAGCTGATCAAACGAAAATCGATGAAGCATATTCCACTTTTTTAACAGAGATTAATTTTACTCTAGAGAATGATTCTTCCCTTACTATCCAAGAAATTTTTTCTACTCTTGAAACTTTTTCTTATTTTTATGAAAAAAAGCCCGAGTGCAAGAAAGAGCTAGATTTTTATTTTAAGAAGATTCTTTTTGATTACCAAGATCAGTTTAGTATCGAACAGAAATTTTCTGTACTTTCATTATGTGATAACGAAAAAACCCTAGAACAATACATTCAAGCTAATGAGGAAGTTTTATTGAATTACTTTAAGAGTCATGTTTTCGTTGATCGCTTAACAGTCGATGATTTAACGGATTTATATGAAATTCAAGTCGATTTAGATTTAGCTTATCCTGATCAACATTATCAAGCTTGTTGGTGGTATGCAGATTTTCCTACTCATTTATTGTATCGATATTTCTCTAAAGAAATCAAATTATTCGAAGGGAATAAAATTAAACACACTACTTTTAAAATGATGTCTAGTTTATCGGTAGATCAGTTATTAGATTTACTAGCTACTACTTATTTTTCTAAAGAAGATATTAAACTTATTTTCGAAATTATCTTTTCTAGACTGTCAGGTAAAAAAATAGATCAAATTTTAATGGATAAATGCTTTTCTATTTTTCGAATCATAGGGTTGGATTATAGTCTTACATTGATTAGAGAACTGTTCGATGAATTTTTATTTCCATTATCTTCTAATTTTAATTATACTTCCTTTTTTTGTGAGTTTGTATCATCAGAAGAGATAAGCGAAGTAAAGACTTTGTTTTCCACTCAATTTTTTCAAGCATTAAATCAATTGAGGCGTCTAGAACGTAGTTCGCTTACCAAGGATACCTTGTATTTAAAGACTTTTCGTGTTTTTTTAACTGAATTTGTTTATCGTTACCGTGATCCAATTACTGTAGATACTCTTTCTCTAATTGAAGTTTTATTTAAACGGGCGATTCATGGAAAAGATATATTTTTAATGTTAAAAATCAACAATGAAAAAAGTTTGATTCACTATTATAAAACCAATGAATTTGTATCTTCTTTTTCTTGTTCAAAAGAAGAATTAGAAAAATATAAGGCTAAACAGTATCTAGCCCTCAAAAAAATACTCGCTTCTAAATCGGTGCAAGAAGAAATTTATGATGAAAGTCATAATCGTCAAGATGCTTCCTTTTTTATTCAAGGATTAAATTTGTTGGGCTTTGAACTTTGTAAAAAGATCTGTTTATCTTCTAAGTGTACCTTAAAAGAAGTAGTCGAATATTTAATCTCTAAAGATCCAATTTATGTTAAAAAAGTAGAAAAGCTTTTAGGAGAATATGTAACTTCGTCTTCAGACCACAAGATTTCTTTATCTTTATTTTTCTCTGTTTTTGATACCTTTTATTTTCAAGGAATCGATAAAATTACTTTTTCTAAATTAGAAAGAACGATTCGCTCTTCTCAATTTTTCCTAGTTCCTTATAATTATTCTATTTTTCCGTTTTTAGAAAGATTAAATTTTGTCGCTAAGGGCGATCCTTTTTATGAGAAGATCAATGCGATTAATTTGTATGAAGAGTATCGTCATCGTTTAGTTTCTACGATTCCTGATATTGAAGGGGAGTATCAAGGGGTTTATTATAGGATGGTCAATCTTCATCAAGCGGAAATTTTATCAAACGGCATTGGACATTATTTGTTTCCTAATGGAGAAATGGCTTCTAGTTGTTTAACTCCGAATGGTAAAGCGGCAAGTTGTCTAAGACATGGTGCAGTTAATCCTAATGGAAGATTTTTTAAAGTAATGAATCAAGATAAAATTATGGCTTATAGTTGGGTTTGGCGTAGTGGTGATGTGGTTTGTTTTGATAATATTGAAATTACTGAAGAAGCTTTAAAAATAGAAAATAGTGAGGAAGTTATTTTTAAAGTATATCAATTAGTAGGAGATGAGATAAGACAAATAACCGAAAAGGAAAAAGATCACGGGGTTAAATTGGTTATTGTTGGAAGAAATCCTAAGGATATTCAAAATCGTTATCTAGATTCTCTTCCTCAAGTAAATGATTATAGTGATACTTTGTATCGGCCAAACTGTAGTGATCATCTTTATCTAAAAGATTCTTCGGAAAAACAAGTGATTCTAGTAGGAGAATATTCTTTAAATTTAAGTACGGAAGATGTAGAAGCCATTTATCTTTATCAACGACCGTCCGTTTTATCTTTTGCTTCTGTTTCGCCTTCGGAGTTGAACGAAAGATTAAATGCGATTTATTATGAGTATTGTCTTAAACATGCCAAAAAATATCTTCCTTTCACTTGTCATTATGAAAGAGGATATTTCAATGAGGATTGGTTTGTTGGTTATCACCCTAATGGAAAACAAGACTTCTATTATGTTCAAAATGACGATCGTCTATTTGAAGAAGCAAAACCGTATTTGGAACAAGAGATCTCGTTTACTTCTTCTATACCGGTGATTTCTTCGCTAACTGAACAAGAAAAAAGAATTTTAGATATTCGTAACTTTTCTTTTGATTCAAACATAATCAATCAGTATTTACAAGAACTTAGTAATCAAAGTAATTCTCAAGTGAAATTGAACGGGTATTCCCATACGACGAAATCATTAGCAATGTTAAGTAGTATTTTTAAGCAGAAGGCAATTACCTCTTCTTTATATGGCAATCATGATGGGGGTAAGGGGTGTAATGGCGGATATTATATTTCTGTTGCAAAAATAGGAAGTAAAATTCACAACTTTTATGCAACGATTGGTACGATGATTTTAGATGAAGATCTTTTGGTTTTTCAAAATCAAGATTATTTAGATATAGGTAGTCTATTTTCTAGTACTTCTTATCCGTATCGTTTGACTAATTCTGAAGGAGAGTATCATGTTTTTGAGTCTATTCCTTTAGAAAAAGTTAAGTCTATTTTGGTTGGACCTATGGATATAAATAGAATGATTCAATTGTTTTATTTAGAAGAATTATATAAGATAGATATTCCTCTTATTTGTATGAATAATTACCAGGAAGTAGATAAAGGGTATATTAAAAAATATAGTAAATTATTATAAAAAATGTAGATAGTTATTTATTTTCTTATCGCTTCTGATTGCGCAATTTATTGTTTTAGCATATAATAAGAATTGTAAGTAATATGAGTATAAAAAATAATTATTATAAGGAGAGAGTGAAATGGGCGTATTTAGAAGAAAAAGTAAAGAAGATGCCTTAGATTACAAGAAAATCAATGAGGGAATAGGAATTGGTGTAAATCTTTTACGAGTGGTTTTTATTTTATCAGTGGCTCTTTTGATTTTTGTTTGTAGTAAATTGTTACGTGATTGGCAAATATTACCGTTAATTGGACGTATTTTATCGGTTATTTCGCCATTCTTTATCGGTATATTAATTGCGTGGTTAGTTGATCCGATGGTAAAAGCCCTAGAGAAAAAAGGGGTTCATCGTATGTTAGGAACAATTTTTGTCTATGTGATTTTTCTAAGCGCTGTTTATTTAGTATTACGTTTGATGATTCCTACTGTTTGGCATCAATTAAATGATCTGATTTCTTCCGTACCGTCATTTTTAAATAGTATTAAAGATTGGATAGATGGCGCTTTTGATCGATTATCTGACATGTCGGGTTATGATTTAAAAGATGCTCAAGATAATGTTTATCAGATGATTAATAATTTGGGTAATTCTTTAACAGTAGGACTACCTACGACAATTATGAATGTGGTTAGTAGCATAATTACGGGAGGAGCTAATTTATTAATTGGGTTGTTAATTGGTTTTTATATGTCTCTTGATTTTGGTAATGTTAAACAACATTTACTTAATTGTGTTCCCAAAAGTTATCGTAAGGACACAAAGGATTTAATGGAACGATTGAACGCTAATTTACGTAGTTATGTGCATGGAACTTTACGCATCATGTTTATTCTATTTGTTTTTCAATCGATTGCGCTTTGGATTGCCGGACTACCAGCTCCGATGGTTTTTGGTTTATTTTGTGCAGTTACCAATGTTATTCCTTATATTGGTCCTTATATCGGTGGGGCGCCAGCTGTTATTGTTGGATTGTCAATTAGTCCAATGACAGGAATTTGTACATTGATTGCGGTAGTCATTGCTCAATTATTAGAAAGTAATTTCTTACAGCCATTAGTCATGGGTAAAACGATGAAACTACATCCAGTTACGATTATGATTGGTTTACTTTTATTCGGTAGTTTCTTTGGTATTTTGGGTATGATTTTAGCTACTCCAATTATTTCTATTATGAAGACGATTCTTTTGTTTATTAACGAGAAATTTTCTTTGATGGAAAGAGTGACGAATCAGTAAAAATAGAAAAATAAAATGGTGGTAGTATCAAATAAAATTAATTTAAATTATTTAATCTTTAACAGATAAAATTTAATCAGAAAGTTCCAAGAACAAACTGAAAAATTTAATGTTAAAGATTTTTTAGTAATATTTTATTTGCATTTAAAGATAGGTAGGAAAATGAGTATGAAATACAAAAATGGAGAAGAGTTCTTAAATCGTTTATATAGTAATCTACATATAGAAGAAGTAGTCATGCATACGGCGAGTAAAAGCGATACGCCAGTAGAAAAAATCGAAAAATATTTGAGTAGATTAGAAAGCGTTCATGATAAAGCGATAGAAAGTAGTCATAAATTGGAAGTTTTAAAAAAGTTTTATTATGATAAGTATGTCATTAAAGAATTACCAGATAGTTATATTGAACTACAAAAAAGAATGGCTAGAGAACGTGGCTATGGAAATATTAAAGTTACCGATAAGTTGAAAGAAGAATTACTAGCTCAAGTTCAAAAAGAACAAGAGAAGTCTCTTGATATGTGGATAGATTATCTAACGAGTGATGATGCGATGTACCCAATGTGGTTTAAACATTATGCTTTTAGAGGAATGTTAAACTTAAATAAGTTCAATAAAGAAAAACAAGAGTTTGGAAAAAGAAGTAAGACGACGACGGAACCCTATATCGAATTAAATAGGGAAGTACTAGCTAAAGTATATGATACCTTAGTAAAA
>DVKF01000038.1 GCA_018716115.1 Candidatus Alloscybalousia intestinigallinarum | reverse complement strand
AAACAACTCAAGGACAAGCAAGTTAGTAAACTAATCCTTGATTTATTTTTTATTTATTCCTTCCCCCCTTCAAAGTTCAGAAGTAACTTCTCGTCAGTATGAAAACGGGAAGTTAAGTAAATAATTTACGAAAAAAATTATAAACTACCCCCTTGCCAAAAGGGCTTGGGGGGGGGGTATACTTAGTATATAAAAGAATATGAGGAGCCGTAAAATGAATAAGAGAAGTGGAAGAAAAGGATTTACTTTGATTGAATTGTTAGTAGTTATCATATTGATAGGTGTCTTGATGGCAATTGCTTTACCTGCTGTTAGAAATCTAACTTATGGAAATAGTGAAAAGAAGTATCAGACTTTAGAAAAGTTAGCTTATGAAGCAAGTAAGTTGTATGTGAAGAACTATCGTGGAGAAATGACTAACGCTAGTAGTGATTGTTTTAATGTCCCTTATGATACACTTTTGAATGAAGGATTAATCGAAGAAGAAGATATTTCTTGTACGGGAAATATTATTATTGATAATACAAGTGGAAAAGGAAATGAATATCAAGCTTACTTAACTTGTAAGGATAAGAATGGGAAGACTGTCCATGAAGCAGAAGGGGGATTACCTTTATATTGTAAAGGATTTAGTGGTAACTTTGTCGTGAACTATGAACTATATGAAGATACGACCCATACACAAAGCTACAATGAAGGTGATTGGACCAGATATGTTTATGGAACGTATAGTAGTAGTAATCCTTATAGTATTGAGATAGATCGCTATGAATATACAAAGGATCTTTTAAATTGGCTAACCCTAAATCCAAGTAATCAAGAGTATCAGAATTATAATGGAAATATCTATGTTAGAGCGGTAGATCAAGCGAACAATGTAAGTAATATGAATAATCATATCGTAAGAGCAGATTCTAAAGGACCGGAATTTACTTTGACAAGTGATGAACACTCTATTCTTAACGGTAACCAAATTGAAGTGGGGATTAGCGATGTTACAGATAGCGGGATTGGAGTCGATAAAGCAGATGCGATATACTCATTTGATGGTGGAGCAACATGGGTGAAAGATACGAGTAAGATCTATGCAATTAGTACGAATGCAGAAATTCAAGTAAAAGATAAATTAGGAAATATCACAGCGAATCCAATTCAGACGATTTATGCATGTAGTAGTGGAGATGGGGATGCGACAGCAGGTCAAATCTTAACCGGAAAAACTGCTTGGGTAAAGGGGCAAAAGATAACTGGAACAATGCCTAATCGAGGAGCAGTCACCCAGACTTTAAATGCGGGAGGAAGTTACACCATCCCTGCAGGATATCATAACGGAAGTGGAAAGATTACAGCAGCATCGCTTGCTAGCCAGACACAAGGAACGGCAACAGCTTCTCAAATATTAAGTGGACAAACAGCGTGGGTAAATGGAAGCAAAGTAACTGGTAATATGCCAAATCGCTCCTCTTCTAGTAATGTAACAGGAGATACCGCATGGCATTACAATAATCGTATTTATTTCGCAACAGATTATGGATATTATCCTGCGGCAAGTTATGGTAATTTTACTAATGTATCTGAAAAATACATATCATATTCCTCACTTGCCTCAGTGATTGGGTTAACAGCTGATAAAATTATGGCAGGGAATACAATTTTAGGAATTACTGGTACAGCTTCTCCAACAACAGAAATTGTTAACAATCTCTATAGTGGAAATACGCAAAATTATAATATTTCTTGCTCAAGCCCTATTAGTATAAATATTAATCAGAATGATTCTTATACTCCATTTGGTCAAGTAGATACTTTAACTTATGATGGTAAATCGGATAATATTTATTTATTAAAAAAACCAGATGGTAGTGTAGGTATTGCTAATACTATTTCTATTACTTACAATTATCGATCTGAAGAAGCTTATGGACAAATTGTGAGCACACAGCAGGTTATTTATTTAAAAGATGCTGCTGGTAATACGTTAGATACGATTAGTAATTCAACAGGGAATCGTACTTGGAATTTATTTACTATGGATATAGAAGGTGATTATGTTTATTTTGAATATCATCTTTACGGCTATTGTAAATACAATACTGGTCATCAGTATGGACAATGTCATTCTATTACGGGGTTTACTAATCCGGTAGTTACTTATTTAACTAGTTAATATAATTCAATTTTAGTTTGTATTTTTCTCTATCGCGAAAGATTTCATAAAAAGCTTGCTTTTTCTAAACTTTTCTAGTATATTATACATGTACCTTTTCTGGGACACGGAGTTATTCCGACCGTACCTCGGTTTAGGCAGATAGATAGAAGGAGGAATAAAAATGGCTTTAACATCAGAAAAAAAGCAAGAACTTGTTAAAAAATACGCAAGAGGCGAAAAAGATACTGGTTCTGCTGAAGTTCAAATTGCAATTCTTACAGAAGAAATTAACGTGTTAACTGAACATTTAAAAGAACATACACATGATTATCATTCACGTCGTGGTCTTTTAAAGAAAGTTGGACAAAGAAGAAATATGTTGAATTATTTAGCGAAAAAAGATGTTCAACGTTATCGTGAGATTGTTAAACAATTAGGATTAAGAAAATAGGCACTTATTTTTAGTGTCTTTTTTAATTTTATGGAGGAAATTTTATGAGTTTAAATCGTGGAGAAATGTTAACTTGGTCAGGACATATGATTCATTTAGATTGTCCTAGCGTTGAAGAAATCTATTTAGAGGATATTTCTCATCCGTTATCGCAACTTTGCAGATATTCTGGTGGGACGGCTATTTTTTATAGTGTAGCTCAGCATTCATTAAATGCATATCGTTTAAGTCGTGAATTTTATTATGATGAAAAGACACAACTTTATTTGTTATTGCATGATGCATCAGAAGCGTATTTATCTGATGTACCAACTCCAGTTAAGAAAATGTTACCGGGTTATTTAGAAATAGAAGAACGATTAATGGAAATAATTTATCTTCATTTTGGCTTAGGATTCCCCAGTCCCCATTATCAGAGGATGATTGATATGGTCGACCGAGATTTGTTAGCTTATGAGATTCCTGAGTTAATCCCTAATTTAGAAGAAATCAAACCAGATATTCCCTTACTGGATATTGATCTTGATTTTAAGATTCGTGATCCATATCAAGTTCGAACTGAGTTTGAAGATACGGTAAAACAATTAATGAAAAAGTTATAGTATGAAGAGGTGATGTGTGATGAAGAAAGTATTTGAATTGAATTTTCGAGGAAAAAAATTAGTTGTTGAACATGGAATGGTTGCGAAACAAGCCGATGGTGCGGTTTGGGTACGTTATGGCGATACTGTTGTGTTATCTACGGTTGTAGTTAATGATAATGTGAATTTATTATCTGATTTTTTTCCGTTGATGGTTTTATATAATGAAAAGTTATATTCAGTAGGTAAAATACCGGGTGGCTTTATTAAACGTGAAGGAAGGCCTACGGAAAATGCCACTTTGGCGGCTAGAATGATTGATCGTCCGATGAGACCGTTATTTCCAGAAGATTTTAAAAATGAGGTACAGGTAGTCAATACGGTTTTATCTGTTGATCCTGATTATTCGCCAGAACTTACAGCTATGTTTGGTTCTAGTTTAGCTACTTCGATTAGTAAGATTCCTTTTGGAGGGCCTATCGCTGGCGTTAAAGTTGGGCACGTTAACGGAGTATTTATTATTAATCCAACTCCTAGTGAATTAGAAGTTTCTGACTTGGATTTAACTGTAGCTGGTACGAAAGAAGCCATCAATATGGTTGAAGCGGGAGCTAAACAAGTATCAGAAGATTTAATGTTAGATGCATTGATGTTTGGTCATGAAGCAATCAAAGAATTAGTTGCTTTTCAAGAAGAGATTATTGCTGAGATTGGTGTTGAGAAGATGGATTATGAGACTCTTGAAATCGAAGATAGTCTTAAAGAAGAAGTTCGTTCGTTGGCAGAGGCTCGTTTAAATGAAGCTCTTCGTATACCTGGTAAACAAGAAAAGTATGAGGCAATTGATGCAGTTAAAGAGGAAATTGTTGCGAAATATACAACGGAAAATGAAAATCGATTAAAAGAAAAAGATTTACTAACGTTAATTACTAAAGTAAAACTAGTGTTAGAAGAAATCGAATATGAAATTTTTAGACAGATTGTCGTTAAAGAAAAGACTCGTGCGGATGGTAGAAGTATGACCCAAATTCGTCCTTTATCTACCGCAATCGATTTGTTACCAAGGACACATGGTTCAGCGTTGTTTACTCGTGGTGAAACTCAAGCTCTAGCGGTTACCACTCTAGGTGCTTTAGGAGAGCATCAGGTTTTAGATGGCTTGGATATGGAGACGGAAAAACGGTTTATGCTTCATTATAATTTCCCTGCTTTTTCGGTAGGAGAAACGGGGCGTTATGGCGCACCTGGTAGAAGAGAAATCGGTCACGGAGCCTTAGGAGAAAGAGCTTTACTTCAAGTGATGCCAAGTGAAGAAGAATTTCCTTATACAGTTAGAGTAGTTTCTGAAGTATTGGAATCAAATGGTAGTAGTAGCCAAGCAACTATTTGTGCTGGGTGTATGAGTTTAATGGCTGCTGGTGTTCCGATTAAAGCTCCTGTTGCTGGTATTGCGATGGGATTGATCACTGCTGGTGATGATTATACGATTTTAACGGATATTCAAGGAATGGAAGATCACTTAGGGGATATGGACTTTAAAGTAGCCGGAACGAGAGATGGTATATGTGCTTTACAGATGGATATTAAAATCAAAGGTATTACTAAAGAGATTTTGAAAGAAGCTCTTGCCCAAGCTAAAGTGGCTAGAATGGAAAT
Organism: Candidatus Alloscybalousia intestinigallinarum; assembly: GCA_018716115.1. Lineage (GTDB taxonomy): Bacteria > Bacillota_I > Bacilli_A > RF39 > UBA660 > Alloscybalousia > Alloscybalousia intestinigallinarum. Next base: position 45,998 of record DVKF01000038.1, on the reverse strand, counting down.
TTTAGAGGTTATGGCTAAGGAAATCTCAGAACCACGTAAAGAAGTTAGTCAGTATGCACCTAAGATGGAAACATTCATGATTAAACCTGAAAAAATTAAAGATGTTATCGGTAAGGGTGGAGAGATGATCACGAAAATTATCTGTGATGCTTCTCATGTTACTTCTGTTACGGATATGAATGCTGTTAAAGTAGATCTTGAAGATGATGGAAGAGTAATGATTTATCACTCAGATAAACAAGTAATTGAGGCGACTCGCAATATGATTTTAGATATTGTACGTGAGGTAGAAGAAGGAAAAATTTACCCGGCTAAAGTAGTAAAAATTGAAGATTTTGGTTGCTTTGTTCAAGTATGGCCAGGTTGTGAGGGATTGGTTCATATCTCTGAACTCGATCATAAACGTGTAAAACAAGTTAGTGATGTTGTTAGTTTAGGAGACGAAATCATCGTTAAGTGTTTAGGGTTTGACAAGAAGGGTAGACTTAACTTTTCTAGAAAACAAGCGCTACCAAAAGAAGAAAACGATAAAGAAAAATCGGATCAAAAGAAATCGAAAAAAGAAGAAGACTAGATTGTTTTCTTCTTTTTAAATTAAGATTATATTTTATATCTCTTGTAATTTTTCTAAAAGAAAATAGATGGCGGGTATTAGAATAATAAGGTAAATGACTAAGTAGAAAAGATAGGAAATTAATGAGTGATTTTTAAAGAAACTTTTGTTTTGAAATAATGGCTTTCCTATTAGACAAGCTATGATATCTGGTATTGTATAAAGACAAGTAACTATAAGAATAACGATTAAGTTTTCTTTTTGTAAGAAGTAATCTAAGAGAGAAATATCTAGTAGTTGAAGAGACTCTTTGTTTTCTATATATCCCATAATTAAACCAATGATATAAACACTTGCGATGACAAATAGAGTCGAAGTGAAATGTCTAGTAATCATTTCTCCTGTTTTTTGTCCCAGATTGTGAAATACGTTTTGAAAATAGAATATGGAGAAAATAATTCCTAAGAAAAGTAATGGTTGGATATAATAGAGACTTAATCCAGTTAAAAATAGAATTGTAAAAATAATGAAGTAAATAATCGGGTGGTCAAAATGAATTTCATTTATAATCATCCAACTGATATTATGTAGGCAATATTGTGCGATACAAAACCCGATGATAGAAATTATCGTTTGGATTTGAAAGACAGATTCTAAGACTAATTGAATGATTTGGGGTGGTATAGATATTTTTCCTAAAATACGGTAATTGACGTATATCGGGAGAAGAAAATATAATGCGATTAGGTACAGAATACTGAATATTATTGTTTTTCCTAAAGAAAAAGGGTGTGTTTTATAATTTAGAATCATCATGGGTAATATCATGATAAAAAAGATGATGACAACTTCTCTATTTAAAAATAAAAGTTTGTCTATTGATAAGAAATTTTGGGCAATTAATCCAATACAAATTGTAAAAATAGCTAGTAAGAAAAGTCCTAGACTTCTTTTTTTATATGATACTTCACTATACACTACAATCACTCCTATTATAGTTATAAGTGTATCAGAAGTTTTTTTATTTGACAATTTCTTTTTGAGACTAGTATTTATTCGATGATGATGTTTACATGGACTTGTATAAAAGCTTAACTTAAAGCTTAATCCGTTTGTTGACTTTTAGTAGAAAATTTACTATATATGAAAAATATAACCTAAAATAGGTTACATAGAATTAAGAATATGAAGTAAAAGTAGAGGAGAAAGAAAAAAATCGTCTGATTATTGTGGTGAATTACGAGATGATGATTTAAAGAATATTAATCTTATTAGGAAAATCACTCTCACTTTGATTGACTTGGAGATGGGGAGTTATGATATAATAATTCAATAAGATAGTCATAGGAAAAGGAGTTAATCGATGAAACATTTACGTTATAAAACGATATTTTTATATTTATTATTGGTAGTTGGATTGTTGTTAGTAGTATCCGGTTTTAGTTATGCGTATTTTATTTCTTCTGCTTTTTCCAACGAACAAGTAGTGGAGAGTGGGACATTACAATTAACTTATTTAACTGATCGAAATATTTTATTAGCAGATGTTTTTCCTACTGATGAAACAGAAGCTGGTATTCATACTTTCGCGATAGAAAATACCGGTACATTAGAAGCTACTTATTACTTATATTTAACGGATATTATGTTACAGAAAGATGGAGTAGATACACAAAGTAATAATTTAAAATGGAAATTATATAAAGCTACATCGGATTATACTGAAGCAGAAGAGATTTCTAGTGGAACTTTCGAAGAAGGAAATAATCCAATAGAGTTAGATACAGTAATACAAATTAATCCAGCAGAGAAACAGTACTATATTTTGAAAATTTGGTTACAAGAGATTGGTGTACTACAAAATTGGGATCAAGGTTTAGTGTTTAGTGGTAAAGTAGAAGCAACTACTGTTCCAAAGACAATTAATCGGACTTTGGTTAGTATGATTAAAAAAGATGCAGTAATGGATAATGTAGCGAGTACTTATGTTACTAGTTCAACGGGGATTGATTTTAGTCAAATATCTAGTGATACGAATGGAAAAGGATTATATATTTTACATGATAGTGTAAATAGTCAGTTTCCAATTATGTATTATCGGGGAGCAGTAGAAAATAATCATGTGAAATTTGCGAATCTTTGTTGGAAAATAGTAAGAACGACAGAAACGGGCGGAGTTAAACTACTTTATAATGGGAAACCAAATTCAAATGGCGAATGTAACACAACTGGAGAAGCAACTTTAATTACGAATAATCAACCATTCAATACTGAAGCTGATGATAATGCGTATTTAGGCTATATGTATGGGGAAACGGGATCGGATAGTTATGATGAGACTCACAGGAATGATTATGCTTCAACGATTAAATCTATAATTGAAGAGTGGTATAGTCAAAATATGATGTCATATACTGATGATTTAGAAGATACTGTTTGGTGTAATGATAGAGGTATTACTCTTGCTTCTAGCTCAATTGGGCCTGGAACAGGTACTTCTGCTACTGCTTATATGTCTCGCTATCGATTAGTAGATAATCAAAATCCGAGTTTTGAGTGTAAAAATGTAAACGATCGTTTTACTGTAAGTGAAGATAATGGAAACGGGGCTTTAACTTATCCGATAGCGTTGTTAACTGCGGATGAGGTGGCTTATGCCGGTGGCGTATATCATACTGCTAATAATAGCTATTATTTGAATAACGATCTTGGTTGGTGGTTGTTGTCACCTAGTTATTTTAATGGTTCAAAGGCCCTTGTTTTTCAAGTTTATGCAGAGGGCTATTTAAATGATTATACAGTTGATTTTAGTTATGGTATTCGTCCAGCAGTATCCTTGAAGGCAGGAACTAGAATCATTAGTGGTGGTAATGGAACTATGGAAAATCCGTATGTAGTTGAATAGAGAGCATGAGTTGAAATAAATACTCCATGCTCACTTTTAGTTTATCTCTATAGTAATTATTTGAAATATTGTTGTCAAATCTTTCTAACTATCGTTTTCTCTTTCATAATTTTCTCTTCTTTTCATAAGTTTTATTAGGTGGATATTATGTTAAAAAAATATGTTTCCTATCTTGGCGTTTTTGTTTTAGTTTGTTTTAGTTTCTTTTATACGGAAAAAGCAGCAGATATTGTAAGACGTAATGATCCAATCATGCAGATGATTGAAGAAGTGAAAAGTGAATATGAAGTAGATCCTATCGAAGCCATCGTGGTTGGGGATGAGATTATACCTGGGTTAAATGGAAGACAAGTAAATGTAAATAAGAGTTTTTCTAATATGAAAAAAATTAATCGTTATCAAGAATCTCTTTTAGTATTCGATGAAGTAATGCCTGATCTTTCCTTAGCCTATGATAAATATGTGATTAAAGGAAATGAACAATTAAATCAAGTCGCGTTGATGTTTACCGTGGATGATAGTAATAATTTAGAAGCCATTAGCCAAGTTTTATTAGAAAAAAATGTAGTTGCGACATTCTTTATCGATGGAGACGTAGTACAAGAAAATATGGATATGGTAGAAAGTTTAGCTGGAGATGGCTATGAAATAGAAAATCTAGGTTATCAGGGTAGTTATACGACAGATCGGTTCGAATGGACAAATAATATGATCGAATCGTTAACGAATGCAAAAACCAATTACTGTTATACGGAATATAAAGATAGTAATATTTTAGATTTATGTAGTCATCATAAGATGTATACGATTAAACCTTCTATTTATGCTTCTAATTATCCATTACTTACTGTAAAGAAAAATTTAAGTAATGGTAGTATGATTAGTTTTGATACTAGTGATACTACACTTAAAGAGTTACCTTCTGTTATTAGTTATATTCAACAAAAAGGATATGACTTAGTTACAGTTCAACAATTGATTGAACAACAGTCTATTTCTGAAAAGTAATCGTCTTTATGACGTTTTTTTCTTATGGTGAATCATTAAAATTTCTTGTTTTCACTTAGGGCTTATAGTATAATTTTAGATAGTGGTAAGGTGAAGATAATATGTATTTAAAGGAAATTCAAGCATCAGGGTTTAAATCTTTTGCGGATAAGATAACCATTCACTTAGATGATAATATTACTTGTATTGTTGGACCAAATGGTAGTGGAAAGAGTAATGTTGTCGATGCGGTAAGATGGGTACTTGGTGAACAATCAGTAAAGTCCCTTCGTGGAGACGGCAGTATGAGTGATGTTATTTTTTCTGGTAGTAAAAGTAGAAATCCTTTAAATGTTGCTTCTGTTTGTTTAGTATTTGATAATTCTGATCATTATTTAAACGTTCCTTATACGGAGGTTTCTGTAAAAAGAAGAGTATATCGTAGTGGAGAAAACGAGTATTTTTTAAATGGAGAGAAATGTCGGTTAAAAGATATTACGGATTTATTTATGGATAGTGGTATCGGTAAAGAATCATTCAATATTATTTCTCAAGGAGAAGTTGATCGAATTTTAAGTAATTCTGCTTATGACAGAAGAATTATTTTTGAAGAAGCAGCTGGAGTTTTAAAGTATAAAAAAAGAAAAGAAGAAGCGATTCGTAAATTGGATCGAACGCATCAAAATTTGGATCGCGTTAACGATATTATTGGTGAATTAGAAAATCAAATTGAACCGTTAAGAGAACAGAGTAAAAAGGCAAAAGAATACTTAGAGACCAAAGAGAATTTAGAAAAAGTAGAGGTTGCGTTACTTGCTTATGAAATTGAAAATTTAAATTATGAATATCAAAAAGCGAAAGAAAGACAAGCTAGTCTTCAACAAGAAATTTTAAGTTTATCGACTTCCTCGTCTGGAAATGATGCGTTTATTGATAGTCGTAAGGCAGAGTTGTTGCGCTTAGAACGCGAAGTTTCTTCTTTTCAGAATCAATTACTTGATTTGACAAAGAAAGAAGAACGATTAAATGGGGATAAAAAAATACTTCAGGAAAGAAGTCAGTATCAAGCTAATGATGGGCGTTTGCATGAAAATATTGCCCATTTAACGGAACGAGAATTACAACTGGATAACGAAATTGAATTGTTAGAAAAAGATATTGGTTATTTGAATCAAACTGTCGAAGAGTTACAAACTAAAGATAGGGTAGTGACTGAAGAATTAGAGCGGAACAAGAGTGGGCAGGAGAAATTAGAAGTTGAATATAATACGAAAAAACGTGATAAAATAGAGCTAGAAAATAAAATTAGTGTTCTAGAAAACTTTATCGAAAATGGTGGAGGGCTTTCTACTAGTGTTCGTTCTGTGTTAAATAATCCTAGGTTACGAGGGGTGCATAATTGTATTGGTCAACTAGTAGAATGTGACGAGAAGTTTCAGAAAGCCTTGGATGTTGCACTTGGCGCTAGCAAACAGTTTATTGTTGTCGATGATGAACAAGTAGCAAAAGAAGCAATTTTCTATTTGAAAGAAAATAAACTTGGTCGTTGTACTTTTTTTCCTCTTAATGTGATTCGTCCTAAAACAGTAGATCATGAAACTTTACAACTTTTACGTGGCGAAATGGGATATATTGATGTTTTTTCTTCTTTAGTAAAGTGTGAGCCTATTTACCGTAATATTATAGCGAACCAATTAGGTAATGTTTTAGTTGTTTTAGATATTGATAGTGCGAATAGGATTAGTAGACGGATTCAAAATCGTTATAAGATTGTCACTTTAGATGGTGAAATTATTCATGTTGGTGGTTCGATAACAGGTGGTAATTTAACGACTGGAAATCGTAGTATCATTAGCGATAAATACGATTTGATTCGCTATAAACGTTCTTTAGAAGATAGTAAGCGTGTGCTTAGTGAATTAGAAACTAGTATTTCAGAAATCATTTCTAGTCGTAAAACAATTGATACCAAAAAAGAAGCAATACAAGGTGATCTTTTTAGAGAAAAAGAAGCATTAAAAAATAAAATGTTATTACTTGATGCTAAACGACAAGAAAAGGCGGAAACTACTCAGGAGTTAACGAGTTTAAATCATGTTGTTGATTCTTCTCTTTCTAAAGAAGAAATACGTTTAATGGAAGAGTTTTACGAGACACAGAAAGAAAAGGAGATACTTATTCAAACGCTTAACCAAAAAAATAAAGATGTCGACCGAGTGAAAGCTGAAATTGAAGAATGGGAAGCAAAAAAGAAGCTTACTAACAGTAGTTTAACGAAAAAACAAACTGAATCAAGTGAATTAGAAGTTCAGATTAACCGGATGGATGTTAAGTTGGATTATGATTTAAATACTCTTAGTGAGACTTATGAACTTACTTTTGAGAAGGCTAAGGATAAATATCCACTTACTTTAGAAGTAGAAGAAGCGAAGAATAAAGTTTCTATCTATAAAAATACTTTGAAACGGATCGGTATGGTCAATTTAGAAGCGATTGATGAGTTTGAACGGGTAAATGAACGTTATCAATTTTTAACTAGTCAGAAAGATGAACTTTTATCAGCACGAGATACCTTATTAGAGATCATTGAAGAGATGGATCAAGTGATGAAAGAAGAATTTAAAGCGACTTTCCAATTGATTGAAAAGGAATTTGAAGTTGTTTTCAGACAGTTATTTAATGGCGGAAAAGCGTCTTTAAAACTTACCGATCCAGATAACTTATTAGAGACAGGTGTTGAAATTGTAGCTTCACCTCCAGGTAAAAAATTAACAACAATATCGTTACTTTCCGGTGGTGAAAAAACCCTTACAGCGATTAGTTTATTATTTGCGATTTTAAACGTTCGAACGGTTCCATTCTGCTTGTTTGATGAAGTAGAAGCGGCTTTAGATGAGGCAAATGTCGATCGTTTTGGAAAGTATTTAGATCATTATAAAGAAAAAACGCAGTTTTTACTCATTACGCATAAGAAAAAGACTATGGAATATGCGAATACTTTATATGGTATTACGATGCAGGAATCTGGAGTAAGTAAATTAGTTAGTGTAAAATTAGATGAACATGAAGAAAATCCTTAGAAACTCTAAGGATTTTACGAATTAGTATGGATAGTAGTAAAAGTTATTATAATACATATTTGGATAATAGTATGGTTGTGGTGGATAGTAATAATTTGGGCGATTGTTACCAATCGCGTATCCTGCTATCCCACCGAGAAGTAGAGGACCAAAGAATCCTCCACCAATTAAGCGATCATCGTTTGTTGCTATCGGTGGTGTCTGTGGATTAGGTCGATAAGAATTTCGATACATATTTCTGTTCATTTGATTCATATTATAATTGTACGGGTACATAAAATATTCACCTCTAGAGTATTTTATGAACAAAGAAAGGATTGAGTGTAAAAGATGAGCGAAAAGCTAAAAGAATTGGCAAGAACAATTGTTTCGTATTCAATTCATGTAGAAAAGAATGAAAAAGTATTGATTACGACACAATCATTAGAAACTAGAGAATTGGTTTCTTATTTAATCGAAGAGATTTATAAAAGTGGAGGAATTCCTTATGTTAAGTTTAATGATCCTCTTTGGGGAAGTCAGTTAGCCCAAGGAAATACTGATAAGAGAATTGAGTTATTAAAGACGATTCAAGAACAAGAAGTGGCCTTATATGATTCTTTTATTCAGATTCGGTATGGCATGAATGATTATGAAGAGAAAAATGTTTCTCCAGAAATGAAGAGAAAACTTAGCAAAGCGTTACTTAAAAGTTCTGATATTCGTGTCAACGAACGCAAGTGGGTACTATTAAATTATCCTTCTTTATTAGATGCGCATAAAGCTAATATGACAACCCATGATTTTACGAAGTTCGCTTTAGATGTGATGACAGTGAATTATCAGAATATGCATCAATTAATCGAACCACTAAAAAAATTAATGGATAAAACGGATAAAGTACGTATTGTTGCACCTGGAACGGATCTTACCTTTAGTATTAAAGGGATGAAGAGTATTCCTTGTACAGGAGAAAAAAATATTCCTGATGGAGAACTTTATAGCGCTCCTGTCAAAACAAGTGTAAATGGGAAGATTACCTATAATACGCCTAGTCCATATTTAGGTAATGTTTATCATCATGTATCCTTAGATTTTAAGGATGGTAAAATTATCAAAGCCACTTGTGATGAAGATGATCAAAAGTTAAACGAGATTTTTGATACGGATGAGGGAGCACGTTATGTGGGGGAATTTTCTTTAGGATTCAATCCAAAGATTCTTCATCCAATGGGCGATATTTTATACGATGAGAAGATATTAGGCAGTCTTCATTTCACACCAGGTCAGGCGTATAAGGACTGTTATAATGGAAATGATTCTGGTATTCATTGGGATATGGTTTTGATTCAACGTAAAGATTATGGCGGCGGTGAAATTTATTTTGATGATGTATTGATTCGTAAAGATGGCATGTTTGTTTTAGAAGAATTGAAACCGTTAAATTTTGATTATCAAGTAGGAGAATAATCCATGAAAAAGACTTAGTTACAATCACTAGGATGTTGACTAAGTCTTTTAGTTTTTAAACGTATTTTCGTAAAACTCTTTTACTTTACTTGCGCCACTTTTCGCTAATTCTTTAATTAGATCAAAGGTGAAACTAAAACTTTTCTTCATGTTGTTAAAATCTTCTTTTGCTTGCTCACAAGTATCTGTTCCAACTGCTTCACAGAGTGAGGAAGTAATTTCTAGATAAGCATAAGCAAGTTTTCCTTTGATGTTTTCGTATCCTGCCTTGATAGAATCTTTATAGTTTGGAAAATACTGATTAATTTTGGCATCGATTTTTAAGGCAATCTCGATTACTTTCATTTTGGCTGAGGTAGTTAGTTCACTGAAAGTATAGCCATTAATTTCTTTACCATAGAAGATAAAATCGACGACGGTTGTAAAGGCATTTTTGGCTTTATCTACAAAGGATGAGTTGTTTTGGTCATTTTGTTGATCAAGAGTATTATTGGCACTTTGAAAATATTCTATCACATCGTTTTCTGTATAGTTTGTCGTTGGTGGTTGACTTGGTGTGGATGGTGTGGATGGAGTAGGTGTTGGGGTTTGAGGACTGGTTGGTGTTTCGGTTGTTTCTTGACTCGAATCAGGAGTTGGTTCTGTTGTCGCACTTGGAGTATCTGGCGTTGGCGTTGGTACAGTTTCATTATGGTTGCCATTGCTAGCACTTTCTTGTCCTTCACTAGAAGCCGGTAGATCTTTGTTGTTATTGGTTTCACTTTGATTGGTTTCACTATCATTTTTTAATTTGAAACTATTTTGTGGTTGAAGTAGGATAACTGTTGCAATAATTGCAATGACTAAGACGACAATCACACCACCAAGCAAGTAAATTGTTTGATCTTTGGTTAACTTTTTCACTACTGATATCTCCCTTCTTTTCTTAGGGGTATTATATCATATTTAGTCGAAAATTTAAACTCCTATTGCGTGATCCTTTTTCTTAAGATAGATTTTTCTGAGCCAATCAACAGGAATGACAGTAGATGCAAGAACGATCATAATGATTAATTCTTTAAATGTTAAGCCAAAAGTTCTAAAGAGGTCACCCCCAAAATAGATTAACAATAATTGTACAATGACGATAAAACCAATGATGAAGACAAAAGCCTGATTTTTATGGAGATTGGCGATTAAGTTTAATCTTTCGGTTCTAGCGTTGAAACAGTTAAAAATTCCGATAAAGATAAATAGTCCAAAGAAGGCAGTCATTAAATATTTATTGGTGATGTCGATTCGATATAATCCGTGAATTAGTGGGGATCTTAAAAAGAAAATACAAAGTAGGGAAGAGTAGAGACCAGTAAAAATAATTTCATCTAGCATATAGCGATTGATGATATTTTCGTCTTTTTTCTTGGGCTTTTCTTTCATGTATTCTTTTAGAGGCGGTTCATAAGCAAAGGCAATTCCCGCTAAAGTATCCATAATCATATTAATCCAAAGCATCTGAATGACGGTAACTGGGGTTTCAACACCAATAAACGGTCCTACAATGGATAAGGAAATGGCGCACATATTTACGGTTAATTGAAAGATAATGAATTTTCGTATACTTTTGAAGATTGTTCTTCCATAGAGAATGGCTTTAGAAATTGAAAGAAAATTATCGTCTAGGATAACGATTTCACTTGCTTCTTTGGCAACTTCGGTACCACTTCCCATCGCAAAGCCAACGTCGGCTTTTTTTAAAGCGGGAGCATCATTTACACCGTCTCCGGTCATGCCAACAACTAGATTCATCTCTTCTGCGATTCGTACCAGGCGACTTTTATCTTGGGGGAGACTTCGAGCGATAATTCTTAAGTGGGGAAGGAGTTTTTTTAGTTCTTGATCAGAATAATTCTGTAGTTCTTGACTAGTCATGACGATATCGTTATGACTAGTGATTAGACCAACTTCTTTTCCAATCGCTAACGCGGTATCTTTATTGTCTCCGGTAATCATGACGGTTTGAATATTGGCATCATTTACTAGTTTTATTCCTTCTTTCGCATCAGGCCTTATTTCATCTTTGATCAGAATTAAGCCGATTAAAGTTAGATTCTTTAAAGATTGGTAATCGTAATTATCGTTAATCGCAACACATAATACGCGAATCCCTCTACCGGTCATCTCTTTAATTTTTTCTTCTATTTTTTCTTTTTCAAGAGGAAGTTTTTTTCCGGTCTCGTGGTAATACTTATTACAGGCGTTTAGAATGATTTCTGGAGCTCCTTTAATCAGATTTAGTTTTTTCGGACCATCTATAACTGTAGATGAGTATTTATTTTTACTATCAAATGGCATTGTTTTTAAAACGGTCTGTTTAGATACCGGTGTCTTAATAAAATTTAGAATGGCACGATCGGTAATATTACCTCCAACCACTTTTCCATCTTCTGTATAATTACTTTCGTTATTGTAAACAAGGGATACTTTTAACAGCTCATGAAATTTAGGGTAGGGGCTTAGCTCAACTTCACTAGTGTATTTTTTTAAACTGCCAGAGATTAACCCGATAACTTCTAGTTTTCCTTTCGTTAAGGTACCTGTTTTATCGGTAAATAAGATATTGATGGATCCCGCTGTTTCGATTCCTACTAATTTTCGAACTAGGACATTATTTTTTAACATCCGTTTCATATTAGAAGATAGGACCAGAGTAATCATCATCGGTAGTCCTTCCGGAACAGCGACGACAATGATAGTTACAGATAGGGTAAGTGCGTATAATAGATAACTACTCATTAAGCGAAAATTCGTTACCGTTTTGATGATTTTATCTAGATTAAATCCATTTTGAAGAACAATTTCGGAAAACAGGTAAGATAAAGAAACTAAAATAGCGCCAATATAACCAATTCTACTAATGGTTTTCGCTAATTTTGCGAGCTTTATTTTTAAGGGACTATCGGGATTTTTTTCTTGTAATTCGAGAGCTAGTTTTCCATAGTAAGTATCATTTCCTACTTTTTCTACTTTCATATATCCACTTTTCGCATAGACCACTGTACCACGATAGATACGATTTTTTTCGGTGATTTCTCCTATTACTTTTTCTTTATAGGCTTCTTTAGTTTCTCCATTTAAACTGGATTCATCGACACTTAATTCGCCATCTACTAAATAACCATCTGCGGGAATTTTATCTCCAGTTTCTAGTTTGATAATATCGCCAACTACAATATCATCGATAGGAATTTCCTGAATCGTTTTCTCACGTTTTACTTTACATTTTAATTTACTGGCTTCTTCTTGTAGTCTCGCAAATGCCTTTTCGCTACCATATTCAGAAATCGTCGAGATAAAACTAGCTAAAAAAATGGCGATAACGATACCTAAAGTTTCAAACCAATCAAAATCTTGAAAGAGAAAAACTGTTTTAATCGCTAAGGCAATTAATAGGATTTTAATTATTGGATCGCCCAGTGTTTCAATTAATTGTCCAAAAAAACTTTTTTGTTTTTTGTGACTGAGTTCATTAGTCCCATATTTTTTTCTTGCTTCTTCTACTTCTTTTTTGGTCAGTCCATCTAATACTACATGATTACTGTTTATCTTTATCATGCCGCTTTCCTCCTAGTACAACTATACTTGTCTCATCTTTAGTTTAGAAGAGAAAATATTGTCGGAAAGTGATAAGTGATGAATAGCAAAAATTTTGATATGCTTGACTTTATGATTTTATTTTCCACTAATCTCTTTATTTTATTTTTAATCAATGATATTCTAATAATAGAATAGATAATAGGAGTGAGTAATATGGAAGAAAAGCAATCAAAGCTTTTTTTGATCGTATTAGTAGCGATTGTATTAATTGTAACGGGAGTTAGTTATGCTTATTTTACGGCTATGGATACTTCGGAAGAACAGGTAGTACAATCTGGTGTATTAGAATTAACCTATACGACTGGACAGGATATCAACGCAACAAATATCATTCCAACTGAAGAAGAAAATGCCTCTGTTCATCAATTTACAGTAGAAAATACAGGGACTTTAGATGCGCATTATAATATTAGTTTTATCGATATTACTTTAACTAAAATGGGGATGGATACTTTTTCTAACAATTTAAAATGGGCACTTTATCAGGCAGATGAAGATTATGCAGAAGGAACTCTAGTTAAATCTGGAAGCTTTTCTTCATCAAGTGGTTATTTAAGTGGAGATAATGAGTTTGTCATTAAAACCAATATGATTTTAGCTCCAGCAGAAAAACAAAGTTATATTCTAAAAGTGTGGTTACAAGAAACTGGAAAATCTCAGAATGAAGATCAAGGATTAAGCTTAGCAATGAAAATGTAGGTAGATACTTTAGAAAAACAAGAACCAACAAGTAAGGTAAGCACAATGAGGGAAAGAAATTCTTATGGCTCTCCAGAGACTTTCTACCAATATAAAGATTCAATCACTAAAGTAGTATTTCAAAATCGAATGGAACCAATCGAAACAGACTTAAGCTGAGATATATCAGAAAATAATGATGGAAATTGTATGGCTTATTTAGTTTCTAACGGTGAAGGAACTAATCCAACATATACATTATATATTCAAGGAAATGATTTGATTTATTTATCGAGTGGAAAATTTTTATTTAGTGACTTTAATCAGCTAGAAGGGATAGAAGGAATAGAATATGTAGATACCTCTCAAGTAACGGATATGGCTTCTATGTTTTTTGAGTGTAATAGTTTAACTAGTCTAGATTTAAGTCATTTTGATACCTCACAAGTAATGGATATAAGAGCTATGTTTAGTCAATGTAATAATTTAATCAATTTAGATTTTAGAAATGCTACGTTTATTTTAGTAACTGTTTATGATGTAATATTTAATGGTGTTCCAGCTACTATTCAAGTAACCGTCAAAGACAGTGAAACTCAAACTTGGATTCAGGATAGATTAGGTAGTGGAATTGGTACTGTCATTATTGCTTAATTGTTAAGAAGTCAAAAGATTTGATTTCTTTTCTTTTTTTAGAATAGTTTCTTTAAAAAAATTAATACTATAAATGGATTCTATGAAATAAGATAAATTAGGTGAAGTGGATGTACCGAGTATTTTTCTTTTTACTAGGATTTGGCTTTATGGTCATTGGTTTTACTTATATTGTGACTTATTTGAATCTGTTAACGATGGGATATAGCTTACTAGATTATTTAAGTTTTATTTTTACTAGAATTGAGTGCTTATTTTCCTTGGTTGGCTTATTGATGGTTAGTTTAGTAATTATTCTAAGTGGGAGGCATCATAATGATTTATATATATGATATATTGTTAAATTTTAGTGATGGTGTTCTTTATGAATTTTATGAATGGAATACAAATGATGATATAGAGAATATGAAAAAAATTAAACTGGTGAAAATCGATAAACATGATTTTGAGCAGTTTCTTCATCATAAAATAAAAATTTCTACGGATTTTTTACTGAAAATATTCAAAAGTTGTGAAGTGTATTCGAATAAAGGAGTAGAGACGATTGATTATTGTTGCTTGTTTTCTGATGGGAGTAGGGTGTTAGCTATAGAGTTTTCTAAGAATGGAGAGAGTATTTGTAAGAGTAAATTGTTGTTGGATGAAGAAGAGGAAATTGCGTATTTAGCGAGTAATTTAGCTTTTACGACTATAGATTACATTGTACTTAAAGAAGAAAATGCCTTGCGTTTTCTTACTCGTCGAGAGTTAAAGATGAAAAAATATTTAACTACGGAATTACAGGATACTTTTCAATCGAAGAATTATCACAAGTTAAAATTTTTGTATTATGAGTATTATGATGAAGTAGAGAATAATTATCAGGTAATGTACGAGCGACTTATTCATAGTATGGATAATTATTTGGATGATAAGCATGTTGGGTTGTATCAGTTACTCCGGTTATCTCATAAGAAAAAACAAGTATGAAGTTAGTAGTTAATTTTCATACTTGTTTTTACTTTTTTCATGGTTCCTTTGGCCTTTTCTTTGGCAATTTCTGTTCCGTTATTTAAAATTTGTTTTACTTCTTCTGGGTGATTTCGATAGTATTCTTTTTTCTTTCTGATTGGCTCTAGGAATTCGTTCATCCTTTCAATTAGTTCTTTTTTACATGCTACGCAGCCTCTTTGTCCCATTTTACATTCTTGGCAGACAGTCTCTAGGTTAGGATTATTAATCAATTTATGATAATAATACACCATACAAACATCAGGGTCAGCTGGATCATCTTTTTTGATTTTCTTGGTATCCGTTACTGCAGACATGATTTTTTCTTTGACTTGTTCTTCAGTATCAATAAGGTAAATGGCATTTCCTAAACTTTTTCCCATTTTTTCATTGCCGTCTAATCCTTTAATTCTAGGATTCTTAGAAAGAAGTGGTTCCGGTTCTTTTAAAGTAGCTCCATAGATAGAATTAAATTTTCTAACAATTTCTCGACATTGTTCAATTAGAGGAAGTTGATCTTCTCCAACAGGAACAAGTTCGCCATCGAAAGCTGTAATATCTGCTGTTTGGCTGACAGGATAGCCGACAAAACCGTAAGTGACACTTTCACCACTTGATCCAAAAATCGCTTTTTTTTGCGCAATTTCATTTTTTACTGTCGGATTTCGATAGAGTCTACTCATGGTGACTAGGTTAGAATAAAAAACGGTTAGTTCCGCAATTTCTGGAATCTGGGATTGAATAAAGATATGAACTTTTTCTGGATCAATCCCAATTGATAGTAAATCGCTAGTTAATTCATAGACACTCTTATTAATTTTGTCAGGTTGATGAAAGTTATCCGTTAGTGCTTGAACATCCGCTATTTCTAAAAAGAAATCATATTTATCTTGTAGTGCTATCCAGTTTTGACAAGCTCCAAAGTAATGTCCAAGGTGTAGATTTCCAGTTGGTCTGATTCCGGTTAGAATTGTTTTTTTCATTTTCTCACATCCTGTTTGTATTCTAGCACATTTTTTATTCAAAATAAATAAAATTAAAAGAGAAATTCTCGTAAGTATGTATAGTTCTATTGATTTTGATTCATCCTACAAATGAAGGAGGAAAATATGAAAAAGATTATTATTAGTGTACTTGCGTTATTTTTCTTAGTTGGTTGTGGTAATATGATGAATACGCCTACTAAAAAAGTAGAGGAATTTTTAAGTAAATATCAGACGATGGATGAAAAGGTTTTATCTCAGTTAGATGAAGTGATCGATAGTGCAGGAACGATGTCTAAGGACCAGAAAGAAAAATATCGGGAACTCATGAAAAAACAGTATAAAAATTTGAGCTATAAGATTGACGATGAAACGGAAGATGGCAATCATGCGACAGTCAAAGTAGAAATCGAAGTATACGATTATGCGACTGCGATTACGGAAGCAGAAACTTATTTGAGAACGCATCCTGATGAGTTTATTAGCGAAGAAACCAATGCGACAGACGATACTAAATTTATGGATTATAAATTGGATCAAATGGATGGGGTAAAAGAAAAGATCAAATATACGATTAATTTTACGTTAACAAAGAAAGACGATAATTGGGAAATGGACGATATTACTGATATTGATCGTCAAAAGATCCACGGATTATATTCGTGATTCACATAGAAAAAACTACTAGTGGAAATAGTTGAAGCAATCTATTAGATAGAAACTTCAACTTATCCTAATTCTAGTAGTTTTTGTTTGAATTCATTGTAGTCGTCTACTTCGTGTCTTAGTGGCGTTATAAAATTATAAAAGGATAGCCCTTCTAAGTCTTTGTCGTTATATTCATAATAATTATATTGTTTTTGAAGAGTGTTATCTTGATAAATTTGTTCAAGTGATTTCCAAATCGTCTTTTCTAGATGTTGATATTCTTCTACAAAATAATCTTTAATATAGGAATCACTCTCTAATTCTTCGATGTAGATATTTAAGGTATAGATATTATAATCTCGATAGAGATTAAGTAGATAAAAAAGGGCATTTTTTGGTAGGGGTTGTTTGCGCTCGATAAGATTCTTCATGAGATATTTGGCCAAATTCAAGCTGTTTAACGCATACATTTCGGTTATTTTTTCTTCTGATTCAGGATAGTTATCGTATAAGCTTTGGTCATAAAAATCCAGTGTATCCATCGTATGCATCATCTCGTGAACATGCCTTTTTTCTTCGTTAGTTTCTGCATCAAATAGTTGATAGAAACCTTCTTGATTTTTATTTAAGGATAAATCGATTATGGTCTCATTCGCTATGAAGTCCTCTTTAGGAAGCATGGCAAACTGTAGAAGATTAAAATTTGTCATGTCCGGAAAATCAATTGGGTAATTAGGGTGATAGTTTTGCGATACAATATAGGCAACACATTCATCGATGGTTCTGGTTCTAAGAGTACTTGGCTGATTCGGATTAAATACTTCTAATGGTTCTTGCCATACACTAACTTGAATTGTTTTTTGTTGAATATCTGGACATCCTGCTTGTAATAAGTGAGTAATTTCATGTGCTACTTTGATTTTGAAGTAGTCTTGGTCATTTTCTTCTGTTAAAGATAGTCTAAAACTATGCCAATCTAATTCACCAGTAAATAGGATATCGATATAAGGTGTTCTTTTTTCTTTTAGAATGGTTAACTCTTCTAATTTACACGCTAGTTCTTTGTTGTCTAGCTTCTTCTCTTTCTCTATTTGACAAATAAAATCTCTTACTGTAGATAGAATTTCTATTAATTCTTGTTCACTAAATTCTTCGTAATAGTCTTCATCATTTGTTTTTAAATATTCTTGATTATTATTCTTTATTGTTCGATAGAGTTTTTCCCATCTAATCGTATCATTCATTGGATCATACAGATTGGTATTTTGATGTTGTTTAACTTCTATTTTTGGATAAGTATAGTTATTTAGTAATTCTTCTAATTGATAAGTATCTTCATAGCCATTTTGATACCAAGTTTCTTCTAATTCTTCTATTGAACTTTCTATTACTTGGTTATTACTACAGTATTTTAATTCGTCTAGGTTTGGATTTGCTAATTGGATTAAACTAGTACCAAAAACTAGACTGTAAACTTTGATTTTGTTCATAGTATCCCTTTCTTTTAGTACTCTTATTATACGAGGGTTGTATTGTTTACGCAATTATTATTTAAAGAAAATGTTCTCTCCTACTAGAAGAAAAGGATTTTAAGGACTAACTGTCTTCTTTTTTTCATATGTTTTTATAGGTGAGTTCATGAAAAAAGGATTGATTATATTCATGGTTTTATGTTTGTTTCCGACTAGTGTTTATGGGATGACGGTCAGTAGTCGTAGTGCTTGTTTAATGGATACGGAAAGTGGGCGTGTTTTATTTGCGAAAGATAAGGATACACCACGTTTGATTGCTTCGATTACCAAAATTATGACTGCAATTCTTGCAATCGAGTCAGGTCGTTTAGATGAAGTAGTGACCGTAGGCGAGGAAGTTCTTACTATGTATGGGTCGAATATTTATATTGAGTTGGGGGAGAAGATGACCCTTTTGGATTTGGTTTATGGATTAATGCTGAGAAGCGGTAATGATGCGGCGATTGTAATTAGTGTTTTTGTCGGTGGAACAGAAGAAAAATTCGTCGAGATGATGAATCAGAAAGCGGCTAGTATTGGGATGCGAAATACGATTTTTAACAATCCTCACGGTTTAGATGAAGTGACTCAGAATAAATCGACGGCTTATGATATGGCGCTTTTATCTAGCTATGCTTCAAAGAATGAGACGTATATGAAAATTATCGGAACAGAAAAATATAGTGTTCAATCGGATAAAAAGAGTTACTTGTGGCATAATCGAAATGAATTGTTAGGTAGTTATCGTTATTGTACAGGGGGAAAGACGGGGTATACCCCTAGTGCCGGCAGGACTTTAGTCACTAATGCCTCTCGAGATGGCTTAAATTTGACAGCAGTTACTCTCAATGATGGAAATGAGTATCAAACACATCAGGAATTGTATGAATATGCCTTTTCAGAGTATAAAACATATAAAATTTTAGATACAAAGAAGTTTAAGATCGATGATGCTTATTATCCTAATAAGATTTATATCCGTGAAAATTTTTCTTATCCATTAACGGAAGAAGAAAAGGAAGAAGTAAAAGTTGAAGTAAGATTAACCAAGTTAACTAATTATCATGACGGGGATGTCGTTGGTCTTGTTACGGTTAAACTGAACGGGAAAGAAATTCATCATCAGAAAATTTATGTTCAAGTAAAAAATAAGAAAAAAGGCTTATTTTCTTGGATTAGGTCGTGGTTTTCATGATTAATCTTATTTGGGGAAGTTTTCTTTTAATTGGGATTAGCTACGCTCTTTTAACTGGTCGAGTAGATGTAATCAATCAGGAGATTATCGAGTGTGGTAATAGTGCAGTCGAGTTATTTATGGGAATGTTTCCCTTGATGATTTTATGGAGTGGTATCATGAATATTGCAAAGAAGGCAGGAATTTTGGATCGATTGGCCCAGCTGATGAGTCCCTTATTTCGCCTTATTTTTCCGGAGTTAAAGAAAGATGATCCCGCCCTTGGCTATATTGCCAGCAATCTTACCATTAACATGTTAGGTATTCATAATGCTTCGACTCCTTTCGGTTTAAAAGCGATGAAGTGTTTACAAGAAAAAAATCCTGATAAAAAAGTAGCGACTCGCAGTATGATTACTTTTTTGGTCTTAAATACCAGTGGGGTAACATTGATCGCCACGGATATCATTGGGATTCGTTCAAAACTTGGTGCTAGTTCTCCTACCGACTTAGTGATGATTACGATTATTGCGACTATTGTGAATTCCTTTTTGGCTTTACTAGTAGATAGAATGTTGTGGAAGAGGTGGAAAAAACGTGAACTTAAGCGAACTTAGTCAGCTATTTATTCCTTTATTGGTACTTGGTATTATTGGATATGCTTTGTATAAAAAGGTTAATGTTTTCGATGAATTTGTCGATGGTGCTAAGGAAGGTTTGCAATTAGGTTTTAGTGTTTTCCCCTGCTTAATTGCGATGATTTTTGGGATTAATATTTTATTAAAGAGTGGGCTTTTAGATCGTATTTTTTTATTTTTAGAACCATTATTTTCTTTCCTTCGCGTTCCAGTTGAAATTTTACCTATGGCTTTGATCCGTCCTATTTCCGGAAATGCTTCTTTTGCGGTTATGATCGATATATTTAAAACTTATGGGGTTGATTCTTATCTAGGAAGAATTGCTGCCGTCATGCAGGGGGCTACTGATACGACGATTTATGTTTTGTCGTTATATTTTGGTAGTATCGGGATAAAGAATATTCGCTATGCTTTAAAAGCTGGATTATTTGCTGATTTTGTGACTTTAGTGATGAGCATTTTATTAGTTACTCTGGTATTTGGTAGTTGATGGATTGCCATGTTTCTGTGAAAAACGATACTAGAAGGAATGGAAAATTTCTAGCACCATTTCCATTCTTTTTTTTTGCCTATTTTTCGGTTTTGTGATATAATGGGGACGATTTTAACAAAAGGGGGGGATAAAGATGGCAGATATTTGGAAGAAGAGAGTAAGAGAGTTAGAACTGGGGGCTGATGTTTATAATGAGGTAAATGATTTTTTCCTAGCAATTGAAAAAAGTAAAAAAGTAGAGTATCCAGATGTTGATGAAAGTAAAAAGAAAGCTCAGCAAGAGATCGACAAAACTGAAAAAGAAGATCAACCAGAGATTAATAAGGATAAGGATCTCGGTTACCGTGAAGGTCAACATACGATGGCGCTTACTGTAGCGGAAGCACTAAAGGAAAAACAAATTTTATTAATTGAAGCACAAGTAGGAATTGGTAAAAGCTATGCCTATTTGATTCCTCTCGTTTATTCTTTTAAAAAGAATCCTAAAATTAAGGGTGCAGTCATTGCGACTTCTACTATCGCCTTACAAGAACAATTGATGAAGGATATTGCTAAGGTTGTAGAAATGTTAGACATAGATGATTTTGAGGCAATTTTAGTTAAAGGAAAAAATAATTATGTTTGCGAAAAACGCGTACATGAATTTTTAAAAGAAGTTGTAGACCCATCTTATCAATATATCTTAGAAAAAATCGAACAAGAAAAGGGCAAAGCTTTAGATCGCGATGATTTTTTAACGCTTCCTGATTCTATTTGGAAAAAGATTAATGTCAAGAATTGTTTAGCTCGTGCATGTCCACATTATATTAATTGTCAATTCACTTTACAAAAGGAAGAGAATGTTGCTCGTAAAATTGTGGTTACTAATCAAGATTATCTTGCACAACATTTAAAAATGGGCAATGAGTCTTCTTTATTGAAGAATGCGAGTGTGCTCATTGTAGATGAAGCCCATAACTTGGAAGAAAAGGTTAGAAATTCTTATACAGAGACGATAGATAAGCGTAAAATTGAGGGTGCTTTGTATCATCTATATAATTCTGTTACTTTTGGGGAAGAGGAATTTTATCCTGAACAAGCGACGATTTCTCTTCTAAATCATTTTTTTGTTAAGTTGAGAAGTAGTGCTAAAAACTCGTTAGACCGTCATCTAGAAGTAGATAGTTACCAAGATTGTGATCGTGTGATGATTAATTGTAGTCCAACGATGAAAAAAGAAATCGATACTTTAATTTCTAAGTTAATGGAAGCAATAAAAGTTACCGATCAAAAGAGTAAACAATATGAAGGATTATCTCCTGATAAGAGAGCGGTCGATATCATCGAACAGTTTTGTAAATTATTAAAAGACTTACTAAAAGGCGATAAAGCTACTAATCTTTATTGGGTTAAGTTTTTGGATAAAAAAGGAAAATATGTCCAATTAAGTTACGTTTCTAAAGAAACAAGTAAATTATTGGCTAATTCTTTATCCCGTATAGATGGTAGCGTAGTTCTAACAAGTGCTACTTTGTCGGCAGGGGACGACTATCAATATTATGCAGATTCCATTGGCTTGAATCAAGTGATGGGACGTAAGGTTTTTAAAGAGTTTCCTATAACTTCTCCTTATGACTATGCCAATCAAGTTCTTTTGTACACCCCAACGGATATTACAAATCCTAAGTTGGATCGTGAGCGCTTTTTAGATGATGTGGTTTATCGTATTCGCGATTTGTTTGCATTAACTGAGGGGCGAAGCTTAGTCTTATTTACTTCTCGAAGTGATATGAATTATGTTTATGAACACCTCGGTCTAGAAAATTTTGATTATCCTATCTATCTTCAGAGTGATAATGTGGATATGAAAAAGTTAAGAGAAAGTTTCGAAAATAATATTCATTCCTGCTTACTAGCGACTGGTACTTTCTTTGAAGGAATTGATATTAAAGGGGAATCATTAAGTAGTGTCATTATTCCTCGTTTACCTTTCCCAATTGTGGATCCAGTAGTTGATTTTAAAGCTAAAAAATATCAAGATGGTTTTAAAGAAGTTTATTTACCAGAAATGATGATTAAATTAAGGCAAGCAACCGGTCGATTAATTCGCAGTTGTACGGATAAAGGTATAATTTCTATTTTAGATCCGAGATTTATGGAGTATAATGAGATGTATAACCAGATGTTAACGGCTAATTTACCGTTTACAACCATGACTTCTGATATGGATGAGGTAAGAAATTTTGTTCGAGAAAAGTTGCGTTAAACAGAAAGGAGAAAAAGTTGCATAATGGAAAGACTACAAAAAGTAATTGCGAACTGTGGATATTGTTCGAGACGGAAAGCGGAAAAATTAATTGTAGAGAATCGGGTAAGTGTAAATGGAAAATTAGTAAACCAACTCGGTTTTCAAGTTAGTGATCGAGATAAAATTGAGATTGATGGGGTTCGCTTAGAACGTCAGGAAAAAGTTTATTTTCTACTCAATAAGCCACGTGGAGTGGTAACGACGGCTCACGATGAGAAAAAGCGAAAAACCGTTGTTGATTTGATTGATACGGATAAGAGAATTTACCCAATCGGACGATTAGATTATGATACAACTGGAGTATTATTATTAACGAATGATGGTGAGTTTGCCCATTTGTTGATGCGTCCTAATGAAGCAATTGATAAAGTATATATTGCGAAAGTGGATGGTATTTTTTCAGTAGATGCTTTTCGTGAATTAAAAAAGGGGATAAAAGTAGGCGACGAAATTTTACATGCTAGTCGCGTCAAAGTAAGGAAAATTGATTTAAAAAGCAAAAAAACTTTAGTTGAAATTACTCTTCATGAAGGAAAAAATCATCAAGTGAAAAAAATGTTACAAGCTGTTGGTTTTCCTGTAGTTAAATTAAAGAGAGAACGGTTTGCTTTTTTAACGACTGGTTCATTGTTATCTGGAGAATATCGTGAACTTTCTCCTAAAGAAGTTCATCAATTATTTGCTTTAGCGAATAAAGGTAAAGGAAAAGAAAAAAAGATTAGGAACAAGTAATTTTATGATCCTAATCTTTTTTTTGACTAATTTTTTTCTGAGTAGAGTCTATTCTTCGACAACAATTGCTCTTGTTGGACAACTTTCTGCTGCGTCTTGAACATTATCTTTTTCTTCTTCTGAAACTTCTATTTTTTCTTCGTTTCCTTTTACTTGTGCTAGCCCATCTTCGCCAATTTCAAATACATTTTCAGCAATATAAGTACAGCTACCACAACCGATACAAGTGTCTTTTTTTACATATGTTTTCATATTTTCTCTCCTTTACATGTATTCATTATAGCGAAAAATTTAGAAAATGACAATTCTTTCTTTGATAATCGATAGGGAATTTCTTTTTTTTTTAAGGGATTTATGCTATGATAATAAATAGATAGGATAAGGTGAGGATATGGCTAGTCGAATGGAACGTTATACCAATAATCAAGATAATCATCCTACTAGTAGATTGGAAAAGAATAAAAAAGTTTATGAAGACTTATATACTAATGTTGGTTATACACAATTTACTAACTTGGATTCCAATGTAGTTGATTTAACTTCTTCAATATCTTCTGATGAACAAAAAGGTCGTCGTGAACAATATCAGAGGAGTAGGGAGTTTTCGCCTTTTGTATCGGAAAAAAGCTCCGATATTTCTACTCGTAATTATTCTTATTTTGAATCTGAGTTAGAAACAGAAGATAAAGAAAAAGTCTATGATATTAATCAAATTTTGGAAGAGGCTAAAAAAAATAGAGAACAGCCGGATGAACTAGAGAAAAGAAGGAAGCTAAGAACGACGGAATACAATATTTTAGCTGATTTAAATAGCGAGAAGATTAAGGAATATAAAGAAAAGAAAAAAGATGTATTGACAGAAGAAGAGGAAGAACAATTAGGAGAATTAATTCATACAATTACTTCTAATACGATGCGGCACGATATTGATCAGCAATTACTTAACGATCTTATGCCAACCAATATGGATGAAACGGTCATCGATGAGAACTTAAGTGCTGAATTGGAAGACAAAATCCAAAAAGATATGCTTTCTGAAGAAACGTCTTTTCCTAAAAACGAGCATGACGAACAACAAACAGAAGCCATCGCTCTAGATGAATCTTTTTACACCAAGTCTATGGACCTTTCTAAAGAAGATTTAGAAAGTGATGATACGGATGAAGAGTTATTTACAGATGTTGTTCCCAAACGTTCTAAGATTGTTAAGCTATTTATTGTTTTGGCAATGTTAATTGTCTTGGCAGTAATTTTGGTGATTGTCTATTATTACGTATAGGGAGGGAGTCGGTTGATTTCTAGAGTAAGAAGCAGGGATATTGTTACATCGGTCATTTTGACCGTGATTACCTGTGGTTTTTATGGCTTTTATTGGTTTAGTGAAATTACTGATGATTGTGCTGATGCTAGTGGAAATCATGCTATTAGCGGTGGAATGAGTATCCTTTTATGCTTAATTACCTGCGGAATTTACAGTTGGTATTGGTCTTATCAAATGGGAAAAAGAATCCAAGTGGCTGAAGAAAAAAGACATCTTCTAGCTACTGATAATTCTACTTTGTATTTAATTTTATCTGTTTTAAAATTAGATCTTGTAAACTGGATTTTGCTACAAAGCGATTTAAACAAATTAGCCGAATTCGATCAAGAATAATTCCTAATATTGGAGGAATGAGTAATGAGAAGCCGAGTGGTTAAGATTACAATTTTAGGAATAGGTAGTTTGTCAATGATGGCTATTATTCTTTGGCTAGTTGATCAGGGTATTCTTCATCTACCGTGTTTCTTTTACCAAACTACTGGAATGTATTGTCCTGGTTGTGGGATGACGAGGGCAATTTTGACCTTTTTACATGGAGAGTATCAAACGGCTTTTTATGATAATGCTCTTTTATATTTCCTGCTTCCCTTTTTCTTTTTTTACGGTGTGTGTTTTATTTTCCAGTATGTTAAAGATGGAAAACTTCTTTTGCTACAAGAGTTATATCCTAAAAAAATGATTTTTATAGGACTCATTGTAGTTGTTTTATTTGGCATATTACGTAATTGCTCGCCTTTTTCTTTTTTGAGACCAATCTGATGAATAAAATAGAGGAGTGATATTATATGGATCGTACCAATATGTTTGATGAATATGTTAAGGAAAATGACGCGAATCTTCAAGAATTGATGGACTCGGAGTATTATCTTTCTGCGTTAGAAACAAGAATAAATGGCTCTCAGTCAATTTCTGAGGTGAAGGAAGAAGTAAATACTTTTTTGATGAAAAATGATGTACCTTCTTCTGTTCGTGAACAATTGTTAGATATTTGTGATGGGTTTTCCTCTAATATCGATGTTCAAACAGCTATTTGGCAGTTAAAAGAATATATGCAATCTCTTGTTCACGATCAACAAACAGACTTTCAAAAATCAAATGATACAGTTAACCATATTAAACAAGGATTTGTTGATGATTCTATTCATCAATTAGAAGAAGCGGGAGTTACGGTGAATGGGGATACGGATAATTTGGTCGCTGGTATTCAAGAACAAGCCGACATTGATCGCATTCAAAGAAATGTGGATACAGCTATAGATTATATGGATGCCAGAACGGAGTTAGTTGGAGATCGCTTATCATCACCTGAAATTCATGTTGATCAAATTCAAGATTCTATAGAAGCTAGTGGCGATGAAACGGTTTTAGATGCCATTACAGAAGATGAAGATAAAACGCTTTCTCAGAATATGAATATGAATATGAGCTTTAGCGATGAGGGAACAGCTTATTGTTATATTGATAAAAATGATGAGGTGTCTATGCAGTTTGCGTTAATGATGATGGGCTCTCTTATGTTGGCGGATAAGGATCAAGAATTGTTTCAAAATCTAGGGTTGAAATTGATTAAAGATACAAACAATAATAATGTTTTTCGCTTAGAAACTGGTAATTTTCCTGTTACTAACCATCCAGAGAATCGTTTAAATACTATTGCGATGAACCAAATTCAACAGGCCGCTCATGAATTTCGCACAGATGTTGATTATCGTCAAGCTTTGCTTCAAGAAGCCCCAGAGATTGCTTTGATGTTTCAAATTTACGATCAACATATTTTAGGAAACGAAGGCGCCGCATCGTTAGGAATCAAGAAAGCCGATAATCATTTTCATTTTTCTCTTAGCATGGATGAAAATTATCAACAAGTGGCAGAAGCTTTCCGGACGAACAATGCGATTGCTAACGAGACACCGACTGGGAAAAATTTAGTTTCTATTTCTAAAGACACAGTCGCAGAACAATTAGTCTTGCTTCAAGATACTGAGGCTACCTTGCTTACAATGGAAGAAGAACTTAGTCAATCTAACACGCTAGATAATACGAAAGGAGCTTATGTAAAAACTTATCTGCCACCAACACCATCTTCTGAAAGTGGTCAGATTAGTCCTGCTGTATTGGCTATAGTTGTTTCGTTAGAATTGGTTGCAGTTGTCGTAAGTTTGCTTTTCATTTTTTGATCATTTATGCTTTTCATTTTTTAGCATTTAAATGTTATTTTTATGGTAGGATTTATAATTTATTTCCTACTTTTTATTTTTTTTCATAAACTAGAAATATAGAAGGAAACTTTATGAAAAAAAGAATACATTTACGGAAGAAAAAAGCTCATTTTAAGATGCGTAAACGTCATTTGTTTTTGTTTACTATGATAGGTGTTGTTATAACTGTTATCTTTTCTTTATATCATATTAATCGACACTTTACTCCTCTTTTGTTTGAAATGGCAGAGTTAGAAATTCAAAAATTTTCGACTATTATGGTTAATAAGGCAATTGCCCAGGTGTTAGAAGACAAAATTAATACCGATGAGTTGTTTGAAACCGTAAAGAGTGAAGATGGCAGTATTCAGACAATAGATTTTAATCCCGTTGTTGTTAATCAGGTTCTCAATTTAGCGACTACTGTTGTTCAGAATAATTTGAAACTGCTAGAACACGGTGAACTTGATGCGATTGGTATTTACGATATGGATTTACCAGAAGAAAGAATTGAAGATTTAGAACGTGGAATTATCGAACGTATTCCCATGGGCGTATTGACTAAGAACGCTATTTTAGCTAATTTTGGGCCTGAGATTCCTATTCGATTACGGTATGTTGGCGATGTGAATAGTAATGTTACGACGAAAATCACTCCGTATGGAATAAACAATGCTATGGTCGAAGTTGGAGTTCACCTTGAAATGACAGCTCAGATTATTTTACCATTTGTTACTGAGAAAATGGTTTTAGAATGCGATATTCCTTTAGCTATTAAAATGGTTCAAGGTAGTGTTCCTACTTATTATGGAAACGGATTTATTAAAGACTCTTCTATGTATTCTTTACCTTTGGAGTAATTGCTTTTTAGTGTAAAATAATGTATAATGAATAATAGAATGTGAGTGATGGTAGTGGGGAAAGTGATTACTTTGGAAAATGCCGATTACGAATTGGTTTCCAATTATAAAAATGCCTTTTGTATGTCAGATTTAGAAGCTCGCTATACGGATTATTTTTTCGATTTTGATTATATTTTAGGGGATTATTCGTATGACTCCTTACGCTTAAAAGGTTTTTTTGATTCCAAAAATAAGCAGTGTCGTAAACTGAATAATATCGATCATTTAGATCAATACTTACAGGGCTATTGTGCTTATGAATGTCGTTATTTTTTGTTAAAGAAAACAAAAAAAGATAAGAAAAATGGTTGAAATATATGTTGTTTATGATAAAATGGATATATATGATAATAGAAGGGGAGGATAATTAAATGGAAAATGATAAGAAAGTACTTTCTATTGTACAAGAGGATGGGTCCGTTGAAGAAGTAGAATTACTTGTTTCTTTTAAGTTTAGAGATAATAATAAAGAGTATATCGTTTATACGCGTAATGAAAAAGATGAAAGTGGTAATATCACGATTTATGTTTCTCATGTTGTTGAAAAGGATGGGCAACTAGAAATGGAAGCTGTCGAAAGTGATGAGGAATGGTCACGGATCAAAGATGTATTAAGGGAACTTTCAAAGAATGGTGATTAGAAAGGCAGTGATTTTATGAGCGAATTTAACAATATATATTTTGTCGATCGAAATAATGCCAAAATGTCAAGCAATGGGGATACTAGAATAAAATTTAGAGCACCTAGTTTTGTTAATGCCAAAATTAGACGTTATAAAATTCCTGTAGAACCAACTGTAAATCAAGTAGAAACAGCGAATAAGGTAAATGATTCTAAAGATTATGAATTATTGACTAAGTCTCGAGAACGCGCTTTACATAGGTTTAGTGCGCGTGAACGTGCTTTAAAATTGAAAGAAGCACGCGAGAAGAAATTGGCTAGTATTCCTGCTGTAATTATGAGTTCTCTTGAGCCTATGGACAAGGTTATTCCTGTTAATGTCGAGGGGGAAAACCGTGAACAGGAAAATGTTTCTGTACCACCTATTGCTACTCCTGGTGTTGCCAATGAGCTATCTCCATCTAGTAAGCCTGCGGCTTTAGAGGATACTCAGTTTAATTTGGGTGGCGTTTTAGAGACAGTTAAGCATACAGCTGTTACTAATGATGTTCAAAATGCTGTTGAACCTACACATGAACAAGAAACTGTCACAGAAGGCGTTGCACAGACTGTTCCAAGTGAGCCTCAAATTGAACCACAAACTACGGAGATAGAACAAACAACTACTCCGGTATCCGCTGAAGCTGCGCCAGTAGCGGAAGAGGAAGTTGATGTTACGATTGATTTTGCTTCTAAGGATACTGAACAAATTTACAATGAATTAGTAAGAGCACGCGATGAAACAACAGCTGCTATGGAAAAAGCTAGTGCTATTGCAGCTAAAGTAGAAGAAACGAAAAAAGAATTTAATAAGAAGATAGAAGAATCTGATCAAAAACTTCAGGAAGCGAGGGCTGAAATGGAGAATACCAAATCACAGGCGGAGGCTTCTCAAACACGTTATGATAATAAAGTTGTTGAATTTAATAAAGCAGCAACCGCTCAAAGTCGATCTTTAAGGGAACAACGTGATCAAGCGTTACAAGCAGCAAAAGCTTCAGAACGTGAATTAGAAGAAGTTAATAGAAATGGTGAAGATAAACTTTCTAAGAATGAGCAACAACTTGCTGAATATAACGATCAAATTAAGCAAGACCAAGCTACTATAGATGAGTATACTGAAAAAACAGATCGTTTAGATGCTATTTTAAAGGCAATTAGTGAACCTATTGAATCTGTTGGTAATTATATTCCTTCACCATCAGTTGCTAATTCTATGACTGCTCAGGATTCAAATGCTTTAGAATTTCCTGAACCAGCAGCAGTTAAGAAAGTTGCTTGATATTATTTGAATATTTAAGGTTTAAAGTTCATTTAGCTAGGCAGAAAGTGCTTAGCTTTTTTATGCTTATTTTTTTCCTAAAGTGAATTTTTATTGTTACGGAAGCTTGATTTTTGATTAATTTTTTCGTGATTCATTAAAAAAGACTGTTTACAAAATTTCTTTGTTAACAGTCTATCACAAAGACTACTAAGTACTTTATTTATTTCATATATTTAAATGGGTGATTATCGTGAAAAACTTTATTAATTATTATTATCAGTTACAAATTAATGATATTCATCTATCAAATGGAAAATATTTCTTTCGTTATCAAAATCAATCTTATCTATTTAAACCATTTTATGGAGATTTCTCTTATCTAGAAGCTATATATGATCTTAATCAGCAAATTGTTTATTCTAATCCTTTCTATCATAGAATTGTGCGTAATAAGGATCGTTCATTAGTGACAGTTATAGATGGTAAGGCTTATGTTTTAATGAAGGTTAATCATTTAGCCAGTGAGCCTATTTCTATTTTTGACATTAAAGGATTGGATTATGTACAGGTAGATAAAAAGCTTGAAGTTTTAAATATGTTTCATTGGACTAATTTATGGGAGTCTAAAATCGATTACTTCGAAGAACAAATATTTAGCAAGGTATCAGAATATTATTCTATTTTACCTACTTTTCATTATTTTATAGGGTTAGGTGAGAATGCTATTTTATATGTAAGAGAAGCTTTAATAAATTATGAAGCAGAATTCTCTGATCAGTTGGTCGTTTCCCATCGCCGATTTTATAAGCAAACTACTTTAATTGATTATTATGATCCAACCGAGTTAATTATTGATCATAAAGCGCGTGATGTTGCAGAATATATTAAGTTTTTGTTTGTTAGTGGCGATTATGACATGGATGTTATTAGTAGTTATTTGGGACGCGTTGATTTTTCTTTGAGAGGTGCGTGTTTGTTGTTCGGTCGTTTGATGTTTCCTAGTTTTTATTTTGATCAATTGGAGATATGTATGGTACATGGAGATTATGAAGCTTTGAAACGGTTATGTGACCGAGTTGAGGAGTATCAATTATTTTTGGCAGATGTTTTTTATGTTATTACACAACGTTTTCCTATTCCAGAAGTATTATGGTTGTTAAAGACAAATTAATTTTTCAAAAGAGAAATATCGATTGCTATTTTAATTTTATTCGTTATTGATATTTCGCACTTCAATTACTTCTGGAATTTCCGCGGTGATTGCCATTTCGATATTGTCTTTTAATGTAATATCGATCATTGGACAACTTGCGCAATGTCCAGTCATTTTTACATAAACAATGCCATTTTCCATTTTAACAAATTCTATATCGCCGCCTTCACTATTTAAAAAGGGACGAATTTTATCTAACATTTCAATTACTTTTTTTTCGATTTTGTTTTCTTCTTTCATATTGATCACCGTTTTCATTATAATTGTTTTTTTGTACTTTGACAATATTTTGAATTCGACATTTTTTAGAAAAGTTTAAAGGGTTAATTTTAATTTTTATTTTCTTAGTCTTCTTTTTAATATTTTAATATATGGTATTTAATATATAGTATTTTGATTATTGTTGAAAATCATAAGAAATGAATTTTTCCTTTTTTTATTATAATTTTATTAAATTCATTGTTTGTTGCGTTAGAATTTGTTAAAATGGGTTTTAGAGGGTGTATTAAATGTATAAATATGAAAAAGGAAAAATTGTCACTGGTTGCGTCACAGGAATAGAGAAATATGGTGTTTTTGTCGGACTGGATGAATTTTATAGTGGCTTGATTCATATTTCTGAGATATCTAGGAATTTTGTAAAAGATGTTAATGACTATGTATCCATCGGTGAGACTATTCGTGTGAGAGTAGTAGAAACGGATGAAGAAAATTATCATGTAAAGCTAAGTATTAAGGATTTGGATTATCGGGTGAATCAGAAAACGAAAAATAATGTTTGTGAAGTCGGTGAGGGTTTTGCCCCTTTACGAGCTAATTTAGAGGGGTGGATTTCGAAAAAAAAGAAAGAATTTAACAAAAAATAAAAAAAATAAATTATTTATATTGACAAACATCTTACAAAATGTTATATTTGATAACGTCAAGTCATTAGTTTGAGTTTATTTGGGCGATTAGCTCAGTTGGTTAGAGCACCTGCCTTACAAGCAGGGGGTCGCAGGTTCGAGTCCTGCATCGCCCACCATTTATGTGCCGAAATAGCTCAATTGGTAGAGCAATTGATTTGTAATCAATAGGTTACGGGTTCGATTCCTGTTTTCGGCACCATTTATTTGGAGAGATAGCGAAGTGGCTAAACGCGGCAGACTGTAAATCTGCTCCTTCGGGTTCAATGGTTCGAATCCATTTCTCTCCACCATCGTAATTGCCTCGTAGCCAAGTGGTAAGGCATCAGACTTTGACTCTGACATGCGCTAGTTCGAATCTAGCCGAGGCAGCCATTTTAAATTTATTTGCTTCGTTAGCTCAGTCGGTAGAGCATTTGACTTTTAATCAAAGGGTCTGGAGTTCGAATCTCCAACGAGGCACCATTTATATGTGCCTGAGTGGCGGAATAGGTAGACGCACAGGACTTAAAATCCTGCGGGCTTCAACACCCGTGCCGGTTCAAGTCCGGCCTTAGGCACCATCTTATGGAGGAATACCCAAGTCTGGTTGAAGGGACCGGTCTTGAAAACCGGGAGGTCGTGCAAGCGGCGCAGGGGTTCGAATCCCTTTTCCTCCGCCATCTTATATCGCGGGATGGAGCAGTTCGGTAGCTCGTCGGGCTCATAACCCGAAGGTCATAGGTTCAAATCCTATTCCCGCAACCAATTGGTCTCGTAGTGCAGGGGTTAACACGTCTGCCTGTCACGCAGAAGATCGCGGGTTCAATTCCCGTCGAGACCGCCATTTGGCTTCGTAGCTCAGTCGGTAGAGCAAAGGACTGAAAATCCTTGTGTCACAGGTTCGATTCCTGTCGGAGCCACCATATTAATAATAAATCTTATGCCTGGTTTGTTATGCTGCGCTCGTAGCTCAGTTGGATAGAGTGTTTGGCTACGAACCAAAAGGTCAGGGGTTCGAATCCCTTCGAGCGCACCACCGAGATGTGGCTCAACTTGGTAGAGCACGTGGTTTGGGACCATGGGGTTGCAGGTTCAAATCCTGTCATCTCGACCATTTTTGTTCATTAAAAGATTACCATTTGGTAACCTTTTTTTGTTCCCTGCAAACACATGGATATTCCCAAGCCCAGTGCTGCAGATTTTTTTATAGCAATGTTTACCTGACCTTTTGGATAAGTATGAGAACCATTATATTTGTTTAGTTTGGATCTTTTTAAAAAGTGCTTTCTTTTTTTTGATATGAATCCCGTTTCTTGGACAAAATAGAAACGGGGTTTTTATATGTTAAAATTAAGTTATGAAGGTAAACTAGAAATTTATAATGAAAAAAAATAGAAAAACATTCAGTTATTTTTCTGCTAAATATAATATTAGACAAGTAATCTAAAATATCTAGTAAGATCGATAGACAAACGTGGTTATGATGTTTTAAAAACAAATAAAAACAGAACATTTTCTGTTATTGAAAAAGAAAGAATTATAAATCGTGTAATATTGGATAATAAATCAGTATGTTCTCTAGCTATCGAAGAAGGATTAATAAGTAATGACATGTTATTTAATTGGATTAAAGAATATAAAGAAAATTGTTATAATATAGTTGAACAAAAGCAAGGTCGCCCAACTATGCAAAAGTAACAAAGAAAAAAGATAATGAAACAAAGGATGAAATAATAAAACATTTATAAAAAGAAAATTTATATTTGAAGGCAGAACTAGAATACTCCAAAAAATTGAGAGCTATTGATCACGCAAGTAAGAATCAACAACAGAAGAAAAAGTAAATGTCGTAAGTAAACTTCGGCTAAAATATTCATTATCGATTCTTCTACAAGTATCTAGTTAGCTAAATAAAACTAACAAAAAATGGTATACAGATGTAACAGAATTTAATCTTCGTGGTGAAAAATGTTGTTTGTTACCAATACTAGATGGATATAATGGTGAAATAATATCTTACAATACTTCTAAATCTCCTAATCTAGAACAAATAAATGATATGTTAAATAAAGCATTCAATAGAAACAACAACCTTGATGGATTGATATTTCATTCAGATCAAGGATGGTAATATTAACCTGAGTCTTATTAACAAAGATTAAAGAATAAAGGAATAAAGCGAGGTATGGTTAGAAAAGGAAATAGTATGGATCATGGTATGATGGAAAATTTCTTTGGATATTTAAAATAGAAATGTTTTATAATCCAGAAGATAATTATAAAACATTGGATGATTGGATAAAAGCAATTGATAACTATATTTATTATTATAACTATGATAGAATTAAAGCAAAATTAAAAGGACTGTCACCCGTAAATTACAGGTTACAATCCTCTAATTAGAAACTATTTATAAACTGTCCAACTTTTGGGGTTCAGTTCATTTGAGACACTTTTCATTTCAATTTATCTATAATTATTTGTAATTTTTCAAAATTTTCGAAACTGGAAAAACTGTAAACTGATTTTTTAATCATCTATAAATCTTGCTATTATTTTATTTCACTTTAATTATCCGTGTATTCATTTTCTGGTATTTTGGAATATAATTTTTCGAGATCTTGCTTTCTAATTTCGAAACCAGTTCCGTGATCATGAATTTCTCCTTTACGTGGTCCACTTCTATACACTCCAATTTTAAAATTTACTCGAATAAATCCATTTTCAATTAGAAATATAAAACGATTGAAATTCATTAATCGATAGAATTCTATTTTTTCATATTTAAAATATTCCCAATTATTTTGTATTTTCCTTTTTGCCGTAACTATAGCGAGCAATTGTAATTTTCGATAGAGTTTTTCTTGTAATGTAGAAAAATCCCAATAAGTTTTAGTATCGAGTAATCGTCCAAAAACATCATAGACGTATAAGTATAGTCGTCTATCCCTTCTGTTTACTTTTAATTGAAATAAGTAATCATAACCAACCTTTGTTTTTTGTGTCGCAAAGATTGCGTCATTTAATCTTTTTTTGTCGGTCAGGATCTTATCGGGATAGCCATAGTTTTCTACTAAGCGTTTTGTTTCAAACAAGTATGTTCCGTCAGGTATCGCACTAAATAAGCAAGTATACGTTTGACTATAATATCGTTTGGTTTTGATTTCAATTCCTTCAAAATCTGGAAATTCAAAGTTTTCTTCGGTTTTACCTAACAGTTCTTCAAAAGTTTTTCCTATCCCGGTATCGCCCTTTCGCAAACTTTTTACCCAACCCATTTTTTTAATATCTTCAAATCTTGAGTATAAATTTTTAATATTATTCATTTCACATCCTCCTATATGTATTATTTTCCATTTATTACCATATGACTTGTTTTATTTTTAAAAATTTGAAATTTATTATATAATAGTTGTATTATTATGTAGTTGAGGTGGGATATGGAGCAGGCAATTTCAATATTGATTTCTTGGTATAAAGAAAATAAAAGGGCTTTGCCATGGCGTATGGAACCAAGTCCTTACCATGTTTGGATTTCAGAAATTATGTTGCAACAGACGAGAATAGAAGCGGTTATTTCCTATTATCATCGTTTTCTCGAAGAACTGCCGACAGTTTTCGAATTGGCTCATGTAGATGAAGATAAGTTACTAAAACTATGGGAAGGCTTAGGCTACTATAATCGGGCTAGAAATTTAAAAAAAGCAGCCCAGATCATTGTAGAACGGTATCATGGAGAATTTCCCAGCACTTACTCTGATATTTTGCAATTACCAGGAATAGGAGAATATACTGCTAGTGCGATAGCATCTATTTGTTTTTCTGAGCCTCAAGTTACGATAGATGGAAATGTTTTGCGGGTATATACACGAGTTTATAATTGCTACGAAAATATCGATCGGCTAACTACTAGAAGACAAATAAGAGAGCATTTGATGACAGTAATTCCTGCACAAGCAGGTGAGTTTAATCAAGCACTTATGGAATTAGGCGAAGTGGTTTGCATCCCACATGATGTTCCTAGATGTCATCTTTGTCCGTTACATGATGTTTGTTTGAGTCGGAAAAACCGAACTTTTCTATCTTTGCCTATCCGAAATCCTAAAAAGGAAAAGCAAGTGGAAAATTATACTGTTTTGTTGTTAAAATATCATGATAAGTATGCGATTTGTCAGCGAGGGGAGACTGGCCTTTTAGCAAATATGTGGCAATTTCCGATGTTACCTGGTGATTATTCTTTAGATGAAGTTGAACAATATTTAAATGATTGTGGTTGTGAGCTATCTACTTTACATTCGGCCATTTCTTATATTCATGTTTTTACCCATAAGAAATGGAAGATGTCTAGCTATAGTATAGGGGTTAATTTTTGCCCAACTGATTTAATACAAGATGTTGGAAAATATAACTGGGTTTCTTTAGAGGAATTGATATCTAAATATGCAATGCCATCTGCTTTTTTACCCTTTTTAAATTTTTTAATAGATAGTAGTAATGGTAGGATTAATTAGGTTAAATGAGATGAAGAGTATCGTAAATTATTTTATGAAAGTGGGGATTTGATGTTAAAGCGTAGTGCAGGGATATTAATTTATAAAAAAGACGGTGAAGACTATAAGGTTTTGTTATGTCATATGGGTGGTCCATATTGGCGACATGTAGATTCTGGGGCCTGGTCGTTACCTAAAGGAATGGTTGATAGCTCTAAGGAAAGGGTGATTGATACTGCTCTTCGTGAGTTTAATGAGGAGACTGGATTTTCTATTTCTCGAGGAGAGCTCTCTTATCTAGGAAGTAAAAAACAGGCTAGCTATAAATTGGTGATTGTATTTACTGCTTGTCATGATTATGATGTTACTTTAGCTAAGAGTAATACTTTTGTTAAAGAATGGCCAAAAAACAGTGGTTGTTTTTGTCAATTTCCAGAGATGGACCAGGCCTCGTGGTTTACTCTCGATGAAGCACAAGAAAAAATCATAAAAGGGCAAGCATATTTTTTAAAAAGGTTACGACAACGTCTTGGTTCTCATATTGAGAATAATGCTTAAAAGGAAATTTTTTATTGCTTATTTTAGAACAAAATTTATTTAGTTTAAGGTGTTGATTTTCTGTTTTAAATAATAAGATGGTTTATCGATTGTTAATTGGTTAATGATATTTTTTGTATTTTCAATATATAGTTTAGTCAAGGAGGGTTAATAATGAAAATAATTTCTTGGAATGTAGCCGGATTGCGAGCTTGCTTGAAAAAAGGATTTGCCGATTTTTTCTACCGTGAGGATGCAGATGTTTATTGTTTACAGGAAGTGAAGGCAACTATCGATCAGTACGATTTTCATCCGGAAGGGTGGCATGAATATTTAAATGCTGCTGATCGTAAGGGGTATTCGGGCACATTAATTTATACGAAAATTGAGCCGATACAAGTGACTTATGGAATAGGAAATTCCATTTTTGACTCAGAGGGGCGGGCGATAACATTAGAATTTAATCAATTCTTTTTAGTTAATTTTTATGTTCCTAATGTTAAGCGTACGCTAGAAAGAATGGACGAAAGATTACTTTG
This sequence comes from Candidatus Alloscybalousia intestinigallinarum, assembly GCA_018716115.1. Taxonomy (GTDB): domain Bacteria; phylum Bacillota_I; class Bacilli_A; order RF39; family UBA660; genus Alloscybalousia; species Alloscybalousia intestinigallinarum. Next base: position 8,591 of record DVKF01000038.1, on the reverse strand, counting down.
GGAACAGTTGGTTCGTGAGTATTTAAAAAAATTAGATCAAAGAAAACCAGTCGTTGTTTGTGGTGATTTTAATGTTGCCTATCAAGAAATCGACATTTGTAATGCAAAAGCTAATCGCGGGAATGCTGGTTTTACCGATCAGGAAAGAGAGAATTTTGGTCAGTTGTTGGCAGATTGTAATTTTATCGACAGTTTTAGGTATTATCATCCTGAGTTAACAGGTGCCTATACATGGTGGAGTTATATTGGGAATTGTCGCGAGCGGAATATTGGTTGGCGGATTGACTATTTTTTGGTTTCTAAGCGTTTTATTCATCAGGTAACAGATACGATGATTTATGCCGATGTTTATGGGAGTGATCATTGTCCAATAGGAATCGAATGCTTTTTACCTCAGAAAGAGAATCAAGGCTTTAGTCGGAAATTAGAACAAGTAGCTACAGGTGTAACTACTAAAGATAATGTTGCTATTTCTGACAAAAAAAACAATCCCAATACTTTAGTTACTCAAGTAAAAAATCTTAAAGAAGCAAGTAAAGGTAGTGTTATACATTATCCGGAGTTTATTCGGGATGGAGATACTATTGCAATTGTTGCTCCCTCTGATGGTGTTACAGTAAAAGAGGATATTACTCGCTTGGATCGTGCTATTCAAAAATTTAAGCAGCAACATTTTTCGGTAATAGAAGCAAAACATGTACGTTCTACTGATGGTAGGGGAAAAAGTTGTGCTAGTCCTATTCAGACTAAAGAATTTATGAGTATGTGGGAGAACGAAAAAGTTAAAGCTATTTTCTGTGTGGCTGGTGGAGATTTCTTGTTAGAAATGTTATCTTATTTAGATGATAAAGTATTAGCTAAATTTACTAAGTGGGTACAAGGATACTCTGATCCTACTGGAATACTATTTTATTTGACGACTAAATTTCGAATAGCTACTTTATACGCCAATAATTTTATGGCTTTTGGCATGGAAGATTGGCATGAATCTTTAGTGAATAATTTGGCTATACTAAAAGGAGAAAAGATGATTCAGAAAAGTTTTACTTTGTATGATAGTGGTTGTTGTGAAGATCCTTTGGTGCCCGGTAATTATGTTTTAGATACTCCAGTTGTTTGGAAGAGGTTATTTAAAAATCAACCAGTTAAGGTACGAGGACGATTATTAGGCGGCTGTTTAGATGTGCTAGTTTCTATGATAGGTACTCGCTTTGATTATGTTGAAGAATTTTTGCGTGATTTCTATGAGGATGGCATTATTTGGTATTTTGATAACTGTGAACTTTCTAGCGAATCCTTAATTCGAGCGTTATGGCAGTTGAAAGAAGCAGGGTGGTTTAAAGAAACTAGAGCTATTTTGTTTGGAAGAACGATGACGAATAGAAGTTATTATCAGATATCTTTCGAACAGGCTTTGGAAGAAGTTTTACAGGAGTTAAATGTTCCTGTGTTGTGGGATATTGATGTTGGACATATTCCGCCTAGAATGACTTTTGTCAATGGGGCAATTGCGGAAGTTGTTTATGATGGAAAGGAAAAAGGAAGTATTGAATTCTTTTTTGAGTAGGTAATTGTTTTTTAGTTTATAGAGAGGTGTTTTTTTGTTTGATTATTTCATTTGGTATATTTAATTTGTTGTTATATCGATGAAGTATAATTAAAAAGGTGATGAAAATAATAGTAATATCGCTTAGTTAATGAAAAGAATACAATATAGTGAAATTAGGTTTTTAGAAAAAAGGCTAAAGGTGGTAGAAACATGAAACCAATTATTGGGATAGTGGCACGTAGTAGTGTAGAAAATGATCAGTCAATTATCGAACTTAATGAGAATTATCGGTTAGCTGTCGTCAAGGCGGGTGGCATTCCGTTAGTAATTACTCCTACAGATGAGCTGAACTATGGAAAAGTGATGCCACGTCAAGCCGGGAGATTATCCGATATAAAGAAAGAGGAATTTTTGCGGGTTTTATCTTTATGCGATGGCTTTATTATGACAGGTGGCAGTAGGTGGTATGACTGTGATGAAATCTTGTGTCAGTATGCTTATGATTATGATGTTCCCTTATTAGGAATCTGTTTAGGCATGCAAATTCTTGCTAATATGGATAATTTTTCTAGTGCTCATGTGGTGGATAAAACGTTGTTAAATCATACGTATATCGAACACCAACAACCTGATGTGGAATATGTTCATGAGAATATTTTGTTTCCTAGTCGTTTGCACGATATTTTGAAAAGAGATAGAATTCGTGTCAATAGTAGACATCGTTATCATGTTAATGCCAAGTCGTGGTTTACAGTGTCTTGTTTATCTGAGGATCATTTGGTTGAAGGAATAGAAATTCCTAATAAAAAGTTTATGATTGGTGTTCAGTGGCATCCAGAATCGATGATTAGCTATGAGCCAGAGATGCTTGCTATTTTTAAAGCTTTGGTTCAAGCTTGTGAAAAGTAAAATCGAATGGTAAGCATTTCCGTTTTTTGATTGTTTTTCTTTTTTTATCTTATTTTATTTTTGTCAATTTCTTGTCAATTATTATTTGAAGGCTTTGTTTTCTTCTTAAATAGTGCTATACTTTAAGAGAGCCTGATGAGATGTTCTCACAGGGTCTTTTTTTGTTTAAGGAGGAGAAGTTTATGGCAAAGTTTGTTTTTGTAACCGGTGGGGTTTGTTCTGGATTAGGAAAAGGAATTACTGCTTCATCGATTGCCTTATTATTGAAAGCAAAAGGTTATAAGGTATTTATGCAAAAGTTTGATCCTTATATGAATGTCGATCCTGGTACGATGTCTCCAATTCAACATGGTGAGGTGTTTGTAACTGCAGATGGGTGTGAAACGGATCTTGATTTAGGTCATTATGAACGTTTTATTGATGAAGAGTTAAATTATACTTCGAATATCACGAATGGTAAGATTTATTCTAGTGTGATTGAAAAGGAACGGCGAGGAGATTTTTTAGGAGCTACTATTCAGATTGTTCCGCATATTTCTAATGAGATTAAGAATAAAATTTATGAAGCTGCTAAAACTAGCGAAGCAGATATTGTTATTACGGAAATTGGTGGAACCGTTGGTGATATCGAATCATCGGTTATGATGGAAGCATTACGTCAATTTCGTTTGGAACAGGGAAGAGAGAATACGTTGTTTGTTCATACGACTTTGGTTCCTTATCTGTTTGGTTCTAATGAGTTAAAGACGAAACCGACGCAAAATAGTGTCATTGAATTAAGACGATTAGGCATTCAACCGGATATTATTGTTACTAGAGCGCCTCTTGATTTAGGTAATGCTATACGTGCGAAGATTGCTTTATTTGGTAGTATTCCGGAAAAAAATATTATCGAAGCGAAGGATGTAAATAATATTTATGAAATACCGATAAATTTTCATCGGCAACAGATAGAGGATATTATTCTTAATCAATTTGGATTGAAGATTACGAAAAGTAATTTGACTTTTTGGGAGGATTTATTGGATAAAGTGAATCATTTAGACCAAGAGATAGAAATTGCCCTTGTCGGTAAGTATGTAGAATTAGAGGATGCTTATTTGTCTGTCAAGGAGGCACTAAAACATGCCGGCTATCAATTTTTAACCAAAGTGAAAATAAATTGGGTGGATAGTGAAAAATTAGAGGGTAGTCGTGTGTCTTTGGATGAAGTTTTTCAACATTCTTCTGGTATTTTGGTTCCGGGTGGTTTTGGTAGCCGAGGGATTGAAGGAAAAATTTTAGCTTGCCAATATGCTAGGGAACACAAAATTCCTTATTTAGGAATTTGTTTAGGTATGCAGATTGCTGTCATTGAATTTGCCCGTCATGTTTGTGGAATTAGTGATGCTTCTTCTACCGAGTTTGATGAAGCTTGTAAAAGTCCAGTTATTGATTTGATGGCTGATCAGAAATCAGTAGTTAATAAGGGAGGAACTCTTCGCTTAGGTAATTATCCATGTCAGATCAAAAAAGGAACTCTTGCTTATCAGGATTATCAACAAGATTTAATTTTAGAAAGACATCGTCATCGTTATGAATTTAATAATCAGTATATGGAGATATTGAAAGCTAATGGTATGGTTTTTTCTGGTATTAATCCCGATAGTGGTTTAGTAGAAATCATTGAATTACCAAAGCATCCTCATTTTATTGCTTGTCAATTTCATCCAGAATTTAAAAGCCGTCCTACTAAGGCTCATCCATTGTTTGTTTCTTTTATTGAATCAGCTATTCAGTATGCAAAAACGGAAAATGGTAAAAAAACAAATTAAAGTATAATCCTTAGTTTTCTCTATTTATAGAATGGTTCAGTTTCATTTTTTGTTTTTGGTTGACAGTAGTCATTGTTTTTAGGAAAAAGTTAAGGAAAAGTTCGTTTATAACTTTTTCTTTTTTTGTTAGTATGGTATAATTTTTACTATAGGATAATAGGAGGTAATATGTATGTCCGTAAATAGAATGATTTTGAATGAAACTTCATATTTTGGACCTAAGGCTAGAGATGTATTGGCAACGGAATTTCTTGCACGTGGCTATAAAAAGGCTTTAGTAATTTCTGATAAGACATTAGTTAAAGCAGGAATTACGGATAAAGTGTTAGAAGTATTAGATACAGAGTTTATTCCCTATGAGGTATATTCTGATGTAATGCCTAATCCTACTGTAGCTTGTGTACAAAAAGGGGTTGAAAAATTTAAAAGAATTAAAGCTGATTGTATTGTAGCAGTTGGTGGTGGCAGTGTTATCGATACGGCTAAGGCAATAGGTATTATAGCGAATAATCCAGAGCATGCTGATGTTGTATCTTTAGCCGGAGCGGTCGTGACGAAACAAAAGTCGGTTCCCATTATAGCTTTACCGACGACGGCAGGTACAGCAGCTGAGGTTACAATCAATTATGTGATAACCGATGAAGAAAACCAGACAAAAATGGTTTGTGTGGACCCACATGATATACCAGTCTTAGCGATTATTGATACAGAATTAATGGCAGGTATGCCAGAGAATGTAGCGGCTTGGACAGGAATGGATGCTCTTACGCATGCGATTGAGGGCTATATCACAAAAGCTTCTTGGTGTATGACAGATATGATGCATTTAAAAGCTATCCAAATGATATTTGCTAATTTGGAGAAAGCAGTGAAAGAGAAAGATTCAGAAGCAATTAATAATATGGGAATTGCTCAATATATTGCTGGAATGGGATTTTCTAATGTTGGCCTTGGAATTGTTCATTCTATGGCTCATCCATTAGGTGCAGTATACGATACGCCACATGGTTTAGCCAATGCTTTATTGCTACCATATGTTATGGAATTTAATGGCGAAGCATGTGTGCAGAAATTTGAGGAAATCGGTACTGCAATTGGATTAGATATGAATGCTTTAACACGACAAGAAATCATAGATAAAGTAGTTAAAGCAGTTCGTGATTTAGGAAAACGTTTAGGTATTCCTGAGCATTTAAGTGAGATCGGTGTAATGAAAGAAGACTTGAGAATGTTAGCTAAGAAGGCTTACGCTGATCCATGTACACCAGGTAATCCACGCGATGTTAGTCAAGAAGATATTTTAGAACTTTATAAAAAAGCGTTCTAAAAAGAGAAGGAAAAGGAGTAAATAATGAAAGCAAAAGTTGGTTATAGTGTAGAAGCTAATAGCTTCCAATCAGGAGTAGAAACCGTAACAAAAGCATCTGAAGGAATGGTTCCTAAAGTTGGTCTTTTGTTTACGTCTTGTGTATTAGATCAAAATGAAATTGTAAAAGGAATTCGTAGTGTATCTAATGTTCCTTTTGTAGGATGTACATCTAGCGCAGGGATCGTTGTATCCGATCATGGATATATCGATAATGCTGATGGATATTCAGGAATGATGTGTTTTGGTGGGGATAATTTGGTTGTAGGAGTAGCTGGTAGTGAAAGAGACGGCGATCCAAGAGAAATCGGTAAGAGAATCGCAAGAGAAGCCATTAAAAATGCGGGAATTAATAAAGTTCCATCTTATTTCTTTATGACAGCTTCTCCAAAAGAGGAAGAAGAATATCTATTAGGTATTCAAGATGTTATTGGTAGAGTGCCTATGTTTGGTGGTAGTGCTGCTGATAATACTGTAGAAGGAAAATGGTCTATTATTTGTAATGATAAAGTATTTAGTGATGGATGTGCAGTTGCCTTCTTCTATGCAGATAACGAATGTAAGACAAATTATACAGGAGCATATCGTGAAACTGATCATGTTGGTGTAATTACTGAAGTAAGGAATCACCGTACTTTAGTGTCTATCGATGGAGTATCTGCTTTGAAAAAATATGCAGATTGGATTGGCAGTACTCCTGAAGCTTTAAAGGGAAATAATTTATTATCAGCATCTATTACTAAACCATTAGGAGTTAAGGATCCAATTGGTAATTTGATTGCTATTCGTCATCCAATGTTTGGAGATGATCAAGGAACACCAGATAGTAATGATGATGTAATGAATTTGGGTAACCATTTGGTAAAAAATACTGCAATTATCCAAATGGAAGCAACGATTGATGAGCTTATTCATTCTAATTATGTTGTTTTAGATGAGTTGAATCATATGATGAAACATGAACCAGTTGCTTACTTATTGATTCACTGTGGTGGAAGAAGACTTGGTATCGCAATGGAGAAACGTGAACACGAAATCTATGATGAATTGATGAAAGCGGCTAATGGAAAACCATTTATTGTAGCATTTACATTTGGTGAATATGGGTATAAAGAGCATTCCGCAAATACTTGTGGTGGTTTATCGTTATCTTTTACCGCTTTTTCTGAGTAGTAGATAGAAGGGAGTTTTATAATTTGAGAAATTTAATTGGTAATAAATGGATGGATGCATCGAATGGAAAAACAATAGATGTTATTAATCCTGCAAATAAAGTATTGATTGATACTATTCCTAATTCGACATTAGAAGATGTTGATATCGCAGTTAATGAGGCAGTAGTTGGTCAAAAGGAATGGGCTAAAGTCCCAGTTCATGAAAGAGGTAGAATACTGTTAAAGTTTGCTGAATATGTAAAAGATGATGCGGAGAATTTGGCTTCATTGCTTAGCCAGGAAACAGGTAAACCAATTAAAGAAGCAAGAGCGGAAATTGGTCAAGTTCAAATATCTGTTCCTGCTTTTGTTGAACAGGCAAAGCATTTATATGGTCAAGTAATTCCAGCTGGTACTGAGATCGGTCAAGATAAAACGATTCAAATTACCGAACGTTATCCAATTGGTGTTGTAGCTGCGATTATCCCATTTAACTTTCCAATCGACTTATTCGGTCAGAAGGTACCTTCGGCTTTGATGATGGGAAATGCGGTAATTGTGAAACCATCTACTTATAATCCATTAACGCTTACAAAGTTAGTTTACTTGCTTCGTAAAGCGGGTGTACCTGCCGGGGCAGTAGAAGTACTACATGGTGATGGAAAGACAGTAGGACAAGGATTAGCTCGTCATAAGGGGGTTCATTTAGTTAGTTTAACGGGAAGTACCGCTGCTGGTATTGAAACGATGGAAACTTGTAGTAAGAATTTAACTCATGTTATGTTAGAGTTAGGAGGTAACGATGCCTTTATTCTTCTTGAAGATGGGGATGTTGATCTTGCTGTCGAAGAAGTCGTTTGGGGTAGAATGTACAATGCTGGCCAAGTATGTTGTGCAAGTAAACGTTTCTTAATTCATAATAGTGTTAAAGCAGAATTTGTGAAGAAACTAACTGCTCGTTTAAAACAAATTAAACAAGGTGATCCTTCTTTAGAAGATACCGAAATGGGTTGCTTAGTTAATGAAAGAGCAGCAAAACGTGTTGAACAACAAGTAAATGAGACAATCGAAGCTGGTGCTAAATTAGTACTTGGTGGAGAAAGAAATGGTGCTTATTATACGCCAACGATTCTAACCAATTGTAAACGTGATATGGATGTTATGAAAGATATGGAAATTTTTGGACCAGTTGTTGCCATTATGGGCTTTGATACTTTAGAGGAAGCAGTAGAAATCGCTAATCAATCTTCTTATGGTCTATGTGGTAATGTCTTTACCCGTGATATGAAAACTGCTGCTAAAGTAGCTGGAATGTTAGAATGTGGTGGGGTTGTTATTAACGGCTCTAGTTTCTATCGTTCATTTGAAATGCCATTTGGTGGATGGAAGCATTCTGGTATCGGTAATGAAGGTGTCATGACGACTTTGCAAGAAATGTCTAGAGTAAAGACAATTGTGTTAAAAAATATTTTATAATTTAGCGTTTAATTTATCGATAGAGATGAGAAATTAACTTCTCATCTTTTTTATGCTTTTAGTGGTTTTTCTTTTTGCTTTTTAGATAAACTAAGTTATTATTGAAGTCGCAAGTGGAAGATTTTTCGCTTTTGATGAAATTTTGCAGAAAATTAGAAAAAATGATTAAATTCTTAAAAAAATTTTATTTTTTGTGTCAATAATTTTGGAAAATGTCTCAAAATTATTTAAACATTTGCGGGAAAATTTATTCCAATTTCCTTCTTGACAATAGGGACTCAGATAAAATTCTATTAATGATTAAGCTACGCAACAAATATATT
>DVKF01000037.1 GCA_018716115.1 Candidatus Alloscybalousia intestinigallinarum | reverse complement strand
CTTTATATTTTTCTTGTTCTTTCATTCTTAATTCTACCTTTCTCATTTATGTCACCTCGGTGACATATTATATAACAGTGAGACATTTTCGCAAGTTAACACTTAAGACATTATCACAAATTAATCATAAATTCTTAAAAAAATTTTATTTTTTGTTGACAAAAATCATCTATTGATATACAATTAAATCACTGAGCAGTTATTAGTGCCTATTATAACTGTTTAAGTAATTATATTGGGGAATTAGCTCAGCTGGGAGAGCGCCACGTTTGCACCGTGGAGGTCAGGGGTTCGATCCCCCTATTCTCCACCAGATGAATATTAAATTCAGATTATATGATCTGAATTTTTTTGTTGCTTTTTTTATAAATTTCTTGAGATTGTTTATCTTTTGTGATAGATTAAATTTTATTATAAAAAACGAAAAAGAGCTTGGTCAAGTTTCTTTAGGAAGGAGTGGGGGTTAGTAATGGATTCATTTGAGACTTTATTAGCCAATGCGATTAAGCGTTGTGAAAAGCTACATGTTGAGATGTTTGAAAAAGATTTTTCTCTTCTTTATCCTTTTACAACTGAAAATATTTCTGGTTATATCAATTTATTTAATTTGGATAAGTTACTTACTGTTGGTTCATCAGGAGACCAAGTTTTAAATGCCATTATGGGTGGCGCTAGGACAATAGACGTTCTAGATGTTAATCCCTATACCAAGTATTATTATTACTTGAAAGTTGCTTGCTTATTGGAATTGGAATTATCAGAATTTCTTTCTTTTTTGCGTTATAAAGATTATTTTAAAGTTTTTAAAGATAATCGTGATGCATTTAGTTTACCCCTTTATCATAAGGTTAAGGGTACTTTACGTCTTTTAGATTATGAGTCATATCTATTTTGGGATGAGCTATTACAAAATTTCTCACCCTTAACTGTTAGAAAAGACCTCTTTTATTTTGATGAGAATCGTACTCAGGTGATTAGAAATTGTAATTCTTATTTGATGAATGAAGATGCTTATTTAAAGTTAAAAAAAAGGGTTTTAAATGTGGTTCCTCGTTTTATTCATGGTAATGTATTTTCTTGTTCTTTAGAAGATCAGTATACAGCAATTTGGCTATCAAATATCGGTACTTATTTTTCCCGTCATTTTGTGAAGAAGATGACTGATCAGATGAGTAAGTATTTGCTAGATGATGGCAAGTTACTAATTAGTTATTTATATCAAACAACTAAAGACACTCAATATCAAGAAGGGTGGCAACTGATTTATGATTTGGAAAAGACTTTTCAGATATTAGAAGATTATCAGGAACATCTTTCCTTAGTTTCTTTTCTTGGCGTAGTTGGATTAAAGTTTCAGGACGAAAGTAAAAAAGATTCCGTTCTTATTTATCAAAAGTCTAAAGCTAAAGAATAACGATTAGATTTTAAATTGAAGTTTTACTAGGCTATATTCGCTATTTATGTCCTGTTTTTTTTCATTAAACTATATATAATGGCATTAGGTGATGTTTTATGGATCAGAAGAAATTTGGCTCTTTTATTGCATCTTTGCGAAAAGAAAGAGGTTTAACACAGGCAATGTTAGCTGAAAAATTAGCTGTTACTAATCGAACAGTTTCTAGATGGGAAAATGGAAATTATTTGCCAGATATTTCTTTATATGAAGATCTAGCTCGTTGTTTAGGATGTAGTGTTTTAGATTTAATTAAAGGGGAGCAAACGAATGAAATTGTTTCTTCTGAGGTAAGTTCTTTAATGGTTCATACGATTCAAAAAGAGCGTAGAGGGATGAAAAAGCAAAGTAGAATTTTCTTTGTTATTTTATCTGTGCTGCTTATTTTGTTTATCTTTATGTTTGTATATTTTTTACATAATTATAAAAAGATAGCGGTGTATTCATTTATAGGGGAGAGTGAGCATTTTTGGCTACATCATGGTTTAGTTCTTTATTCTAACGAAAATGATTATATTTATATTTCTGGTGTTCAATTACGGGATGAATATGAGAAACTTGATATTCAAGATTTTAAAATAGAAGTATTTTTTAATCAAAAATTATGGGCTAGTACTTCTATGGCTTTGGATGAGAGGGATTTTGTGAATGATAAATTAGCAACAATTACTTTTTCAGAAACTAATCGTCATTACTCTTCTACATTAACTTCTTATGAAGAAGATGCGTTTACGGTCACTTCTCTTTCTGATTTTCCTCATCAGATGGAAATTATAATTACGTATTCAACTTATGAAAGCTCAGAAACAGAATTTAAGGAAAATTTAAAGATTACACCTACTCGTTTAGTGGTTAGTGATCAATTTTTCCATAATCGTTATCGCCAAGAAGAAAGTCCTTTGCTTTATGATACTAATGGGGAGTTGTTTAGACCGTAATTACAATTGGGTTTGTTTTTTCCCTCTGTGAACTTATTATTTAAAACGTTTGTTCGTAGCACAAGCAATAATTGTAGAATTACAAAATTTTCTATTTTGAAATTTTTTTGAGAAAGAATTTTCTGTTTTTCTATTGTTTTAATTTTGTTGATAATCCTGTTTTCTGTATAAAAAACATTCCCATATCAACAGGAATGTTTTTTTTATTCTACACTTTTTAATGATTCAATCATGTCAATTTTTTTGAGAGTAAAATAAGAAGTAATACTGACAATAGAGATAAATACAATCATAATAAGAAGAGTATAAAAATAACTTGGCCATGCAACGATAGGATTAAACATCATAATATCTTGTTCACAGGTTTTTAATATATAATAAACTAGAATGTTTCCTAATCCTAAACCAATGACTATTCCGATAATAAATAGAATGATGGTTTCTCTAGTGATGTATAAATATACTTCTTTATCATAGAAACCTAATACTTTAATGCTTGCTAGTTCTCGAACTCTTTCACTAATATTAACACTTTCTAAATTATATAAAACGATAAATGCTAATAGTCCTGCTGATACGATTAAGATAAGTGCCACGTAACTAAAGTTTTTCATTGTCGAATCAAAAGTATCTTTACTATCTGAAGTGAAGCTTATTGATGATATGCCTGGTATTTCTTTTAAAATCGTTGCTAAGTCTTTTTCTTCTTTTTCGGTTAAATTTATGGTTTTAAGAAAGAGTGTGTTGTAGTTATCTTTCTCTTTGGCTTCTATTTGTGGCAAATAGAAGTAATGATTGAAATAGTTTTCAGTAATACCTGTTATTTTTTCTTGATAAGTTTCTTTATTTATTTCGAAACTAATAGTATCTCCTATTTGTTTGTCTAATAAGTTAGCTATTTTTTCGGTAATGATGACGCCGCTAGTTAATGTATATATTTCTTTACTTTCTCGATTTTGTAAACGAATAAAATTTTCTATATTGCCATCTGGAATAATTACTTGAACATTTTGAGTAGTATCATTATAGTCAATTTGAATTCCTTCTTGATCAACTCTTAAAATATCGGTTATTTCTTCTTTATTTTCTAACTCGGTAAGGATTTGTTCCTTTTGCTCGGAAGTAGCGTTTTCTGTTAAAGTAACAGTTGCTTGATATTGAAAAACATGTTCATATTGATCAGGAACAAGTCGCTCAATACAATCTTTTAGACCAAAACCAGCTAAGACTAATGCCGTTGATCCCGATATTCCAATAATTGTCATTAGGAATTTCTTTTTGTACCTAAAAACATTACGAATGGTTACTTTATGTGAAAAATGTAATCTTTTCCAAATCAATGGGATTTTTTCTAATAGAACTCGTTTACCACTTTTTGGGGCTTTAGGTCTTAGTAATTCGGCAGGAACTTCTTTTAAGGTTTTAATTGAAGTATAAATGGTGGCTCCTAGGGTACAAACTAATGCGATTAGTGTTCCTTGAATCGCTAAATCCATTTGAAAACTATTTTGAAAATCTGGGATGTTATAAGCAACATCATACATATTGAAGATAATATTAGGAATAATTTTAAATCCGATCGTGACACCCATAATAGAGCCTATTAAAGTAGCACTTAAAGCGTAGATAATGTATTTAAACATAATTGTAAAACTAGTATAACCTAAAGATTTTAAAGTTCCTATTTGACTTCTTTGTTCTTCAATCATTCTAGTCATTGTAGTTAAACAAACTAAAATAGCTACTACGAAGAAAACAAGAGGGAAGATTTCCGCGATATTAGAGAGTCGGAGAGTATCTTGTTCGTATTGATATACGCCAATATTAGAAGTAATATCTAATATGTACCACTCGCTATCTTCGATTGTTTGAATAGAATCTTCGAGTTCAACTTTACTGTTTTCTAAAGATTCTAAAGTGGTGGCTAGTGTTTCTTTTTGTTCATTACTGATGTTCGGATTGTTTTCTATATTTTCATATTGTTCTTTTAAGGTATTGTATTGTTGTTCTAATGTGTTTTGCTGATTTCGAATCGGATTTAGTAGTTCTTCTTTTCTGATAGTATTTCGTTTATTTGTAATCTCTTGTAGTTTTTTTTCTTCATCTTGTATTTTTTTGTCATAGCTTTTAGAAAAAATACTTTTTTCATTATCTAAATCAACATATAAAATAGAGTAGTAGTCGTCTGTAAAATTTTCTTTTGGTGTATATAAGTAATAATCAATTTTTCCGGATAAAAGATTGGTAGAATCTTTTTCTTGAGAAATATAGATTGGACTTTGAATGAAACCAGTTATGGTTAATTCCTTTTGATTTAGATTTCCTTGTCCTACGGTTAGTTTATCTCCAATTTTAAAATCTTCTGTCGTTTCATTTTTTTCAATTACGCATTCATTTTCTTGTTGGGGGTATTTTCCTTCGATCAAAGTAAGTGTATTTATTTTACTGTTTTTATCGTAACTATATACTTTGACGGCATTTTCTTCCTGCTTTTTTATTACTGTATCAAAACTGTATATGGCTTCTACGGTGTATCCTGCATTTTGTAGTTCTGCGATATCTTCTTCTAAAATTCCTAGTTTGGAAATTAATTGAAAATCATATAGGTTGTGTTGTTGATAAAAATGATTTAGTGTATCTTTCATATCTGGTGAACTGGCTTTAATACCTGCATAGAATCCTACACCTAATAGAATAATTAAAATTAAGGAAATATAACGTTTGTAGTTTTTTTTAATACTGATAAAGCTTTCTTTGATTAGCATAGTATCACCATTCTATTTCCTCTACTGGAAGAGGTTTTTCATTCAGAATGACATTTTCTGCTTGTCCATTTTTGAATTTGATGACTTTATCGGCCATAGGGGCAATTGCGGAATTATGAGTGATGATAATTACGGTTACGCCTCTTTCTTGTTGAATCTGTTTTAGGAGTTTTAAAATTTGTTTACCAGTTGTGTAGTCTAATGCACCAGTTGGTTCATCAGCTAGAAGTATTTTAGGATTTTTTGCGATGGCTCTAGCGATCGCTACTCGTTGTTGCTCACCACCAGATAGTTGACTTGGAAAGTTATTCATTCTATTCTCTAAACCTACACTTTTTAAAATTTCTTTGGGATCAAAATGGTCTTTACAGATTTCTATTGCTAGTTCTACGTTTTCTAACGCAGTTAAATTTTGAATTAAGTTATAAAATTGGAAGACAAAACCAATATCATTTCTACGATAACGGGTTAGTTCTTTTTTACTATAATGGGTAATATTTTTTCCGTCGATGATTACTTCTCCACTTGTTGCGTTATCCATACCACCTAGTATATTTAATGCTGTCGTTTTACCCGCACCACTTGGACCTAAGATGACAACCAGTTCACTTTTTTCAATTTGAAAGCTAGTATTTACTAGGGCGTGAATTTTATTTTCTTTTTCTCCATAAATTTTATTTACTTCTTTAAATTCAATATAGGACAACTCGATCATCTCCTTTATTTATTTTATATTTATTATATCACGGGGAAAAGGGATAGTAAATTATCAGAGGAAGTTCTTTTTACTAAATCATTTGTAATTTTATTATTAGCCGTTCAAATGTAAATTTAAATAAGTAGATAGAAGAAAATAGATAGGCAGAAAATATAAAAAAGTTTTTAGTTTTCAAACTTGATAACTAACCTGGTGATGGAAAGTATAAATCATGAAGTTTTGTGGCAAGTAAGGAGGGCAAGTAAAGGCGACAAATTTTGACAATATTCGTTTATTTGTGTTATAATAGGCCCCGTTATTGGGAGTTGATTAGTATGGAAATGAAAAAAGAAAAAGCAGAAGTAGTAAAACAGATAGAAATGAATTATCAAATGTTTCTACAATTAGTATGGGAACTACGTCAAGTAAGAAAGATGACTCTTGGTTCTTTGATAGATAACGTTAATCTTGCTTACGAATTGAAACGCGAATGTGATCTTCTTCCAGATACTAAGTTAGATAATCGGACTGAAACGATGTCTATTGCTATCGATCGTTTTTTAAAGCTTTATGTTGGTTTATATGACTTGTATTTGGATGCCCAAGAAGAGGACAAGGAAATTTTAGATTTTACTGTAGAAGAGTATCTTTCTTTATTACGTAATGATAAGAAAAAACAAGCTTATGAACATAACCTTCAGTTGATTGAAGGTCGTTTAGCGAAAATGGACTTTAAGGAGTATACAGTAAGGAAGAGAGAAAATAAGAAGAAATTTTCTGTAAATAAGCGTCAAATTAAACGGGTAAAAGAGGATTATTTGGAAAAGCTACAAACTCTCCGTAAAAAATTAAGTGATGACTTAAAGAATGGTCTTACTTTTGATTTTTATCATAAATATGTAACGGGTTATTATACTTGTTCTTTAAAGACAGTTGAAAAATCTTTTGTTAATCAAGCAAGTTTGAAGCAAGTTACTAGTCCATTAAAAGAGAAGGCTATTCGTAGAGAGAGAGAAGCAATTTCTAAGATAGTAGCACAGTTAGATGGCATTGTAAAGCCAATAGAAACGAAGAAAGTAACCCTTAGAAATGGAGAAAGATTATCTTTAGAAGAAATTGATTTATTAAATGCAAATGGTTATTATGATATGATTAGTCGTGTGTCTGAAGAAGAATTAGAAAAAGCTGAAAAAACGATGCGTAAGTTACGTAAAGAACTTAATTATTATGCTTCACCAAGGAAAAAGAATATGCATAAAAAGAGTAAAAATGTATCTTCTTCTACTCCTTTAGATGTTGTTCAAAAGAAGATTAACCATTTTAAAGAAGCAAGTAAAATATATAATAAATGGACGAAAATTACCTCTAAGTTTCATTTTGTATCAGGGGTAAATTACCATTATCATACTTGTCAAATGATTCAAAAAAATGGTTACTATTTAACAACGAAAAAAGCACTTCAAATTCAAAAAAGATTAGAAAGAGTAACCAATATACCTCTTAAAGGCGATGATAATCGAGACTTAGATACGATTACGAAACTTAGTGTCAATTGTATGGAAAAGAAATTAGATAAGGCTTTATATTCAACCAATCTAGATCGAGAAGATAATTATTCTTCTTTACTAGAGTCTGCTAATGAATATATAAAATTTTATCAAGAACAGAATTTTCCACGTAAACAGAGATTTCTTGTTACGCTTTCAGCATTTGGTTTAGTTGCCGGTTTAGGAATTGCCTCTTTATTTCGATTAGGTGATACCCATTCTACAGAATTGGCTACGGTAAATGGAAATACGATTGAGACAGATATTGATAGTGATGATTTAACTTTTACTGAAGCAGAACTTGAATCGTCTTCTATTCAAATTACTCCATCTTCTGAAAGTATAACGGAAAAAGTAGAGGAAAAAGAAACTGAAAAGCCAAGAGAAGAAGAAACTGTTGTTTTAGAAAATACTTCTAGTGCCGAGGTTGTTTCTAATCATGAGATGAAAGAAGTTGCTCAAGCTAAACAAACATCATCAAAAGTTACGAATTTGGAAGTAACTCCACTTGCTTATTTAGAAGAATTTACTCTTCAAGAAGGTGCTAAAGTATATTCTAATATTCATATGAATGAAGAGGATGGGAAAGTACCATATTATGATCAAGATACTGTTCGTGAAGCGTATAAAGTAGTATTCCAGTTAGATGGCGAAGAATACGATGTCTTACTTTCTGATATCGATTTGTGTCAGCAGTATCAAGATATGGGAGCACAAGTTATCGGCTATTTAGCCATTAATGGAAATTCTAAGGATGTAAATGGAAATGTTAATCCAAGTTTAGCGGAAGGATTTTACCAAGTAGAAGATGTTAAACAACTTGTCAGATAGTGAAAAAATTTCAATAAAAAGAGTGATACTGTGATGGAAACTTCGCTTCTTAAATAGGGAAGCGAAGTTTTTCTGTGAGTATCTAACTCATAAGCAAAAAGGAAAGCCCAAAATAATTGATGCCAGAAAAATACGATTTTTAAATTACTTGTTTTTAGGAAAAACAATTGAAATTTCTAATGGATTATGATATTATGTTACTTGTGATTGCCCCATAGCCAAGCGGTAAGGCAGTAGACTCTGAATCTATTATGCGCTAGTTCGAATCTAGCTGGGGCAGCCAATAGTTATGATCCCTTAGTAATAAGGGTTTTCTTTTTGATAAATTTTCTTGTTTTCTATTAGAAAATGGGATAAAATAAGCTTAGTTAATGAAGGAAAAGGTGAAGAAGATGACAGATAAAGAATTAGCAGAATTGATGTTTCCCGATGTTGTTCATGATGTAGAGTATTATGAAAAGTTGTATCCAGAGCGGAATTTACCAGAAGGGGCAATCGTTTCTAGGTTTGCGCCAAGTCCTACGGGGTTTGTGCATATGGGAAGTTTGCGTTCAGCATTTATTGCTCAAAAATTACCTAAGGATACTAATGGGGTATTTTATTTAAGAATTGAGGATACTGATGGGGCACGTACAGTAGAAAATGGCATTCAAGGAATTATCGATGATTTAAAAAATTTTGATATTCAAATTGATGAAGGTGTAATTTCTGAAACTGAAGAGATTGGTGCTTATGGACCTTATATTCAAAGTAAGAGAAGAGAAATTTACCGTACCTATGCCAAGTCGTTAGTCGAAAGAGGTCTCGCTTATCCTTGTTTTTGTACGCAAGAAGAATTAGATGAGACAAGAAAAATGCAGGAATTAAATAAAGAAAGAATCGGAATCTATGGTAGCTATGCGAAATGTCGTTTTCTTACTAATGAAGAAAGAGCGGAGAGAATTCGTCGTGGGGATAAGTTTATCGTTAGATTAAAATCGCCTGGTGATTTCCGCAAAAAAGTTAGTTATCAGGATTTAGTGAGAGGAAAAATTGAGTTTCCAGAAAATGATATGGATATTGTTCTCATTAAGAGTGATGGCTTACCTTTATATCATTTTGCTCACGCTATTGATGATCATTTGATGCATACGACTCATGTTATTCGTGGTGAAGAATGGATTTCTTCCGTTCCTGTTCATCTTCAATTATTTCAAGTATTAGGATTTAAGCCTCCTAAATATGCTCATTTAGGTGTGGTGATGAAAATCGATGAGGATGGAACTAGAAGAAAACTTTCTAAAAGAAAGGATCCTGAAGCCGCCGTTAGCTATTATCATGAACAAGGAATTCCAGTAGAAGCCGTTAAACTTTATTTGATGACGACAGCGAACTCTAATTTTGAAGCGTGGTGGGAACAAAATCCAACGCTTGGTATCGATGATTTCCGTTTTGATTTTAAAAAGATGAGTGTCAGTGGAACATTATTCGATTTAGAAAAACTACTTAATATTTCTAGAAATTATATTAGTCGCCTAACTGCAGAAGAAGTTTATCAAGGATGTTTAACTTGGGCTAAAGAGTTCGATCATGAATTTGCGGAAATATTAGAGAAATATCCTGACTATTCAAAAGCTATCTTTAATATTGAACGTGAACAAAAGAAACCTCGTAAGGATTATGAATCTTTCTCTAAGGTAAAATCTCAAGTATGGTATATGTACGATGAGTATTTTACAGGGGATTTAACCTATGATTTTGGTAAAATACAAGACAAAGCTGAAATTGCGAAGATTCTATCTACTTATCTTGATAAATACTTTGATGAACATGATGATAAAGATACATGGTTTGAAAAGATTAAACAGTTATCTACTGAGCTTGGTTATACTACTGATATGAAAGCTTATCGCCAAAATCCTGAGTTATATCCAGGAAGTGTTGCGGATGTTTCAACAGTAATTCGGGTTGCTTTAACGACAAGTAGTATGACACCTGACTTGTATGTTCTTTTATCTTTACTTGGAAAAGAACGAATAAAAGCAAGATTTCAAAAATTTATGTAACAGTATGAGAAGAAGTCATACTGTTTTTTCTTTCAAAAACTTCAAATGTGCGTTATAATGAAAATATCAAGAGGAGGGTATTATGGAGTTAAATAAAGAAAATATCCAAAAGATTGTTGGTATTATTGCTTTTGGGGTCGGTTTTTATTGGTTATTGAATAATCTTGATGGGGTAGGAAGTTTTATTCATCGCTTTTTTCGACTATTATTTCCTTTTATCTTGGGTGGTATTATTGCTTTTATTTTGAATATTCCCATGACAAAAATTGAAAATTTCATCAAAAAGAAATGGAAAAGGAGAAAGATTCACTTTCCGGTTCGGACAGTTTCTATTACTTTAGCATTATTGATCTTTTTTGCTGTTATTGTCGCTATTTCCTTTTTACTTATTCCTGAATTGATTGAAAATATACGATTGTTGATTTCTAATATTCCTCAAGTAATTAATGATGTACGTGATTGGGCATTAAAGCTTGCAGATGATTATCCAGATATTCAGAAGCAAATCGAAACGGCTTTTGAAGCTAATGGAACGAATTTTAATGATATCGTGGTTACGGTTTTAAATCATGTTATTAATGGTTCTTTAAATTTTGTCAGTAGTTTGGTGTCTGGATTATTTACTGTATTTACTGCGATTGTATTTGCAATATATATGCTTAATCAAAAAGAGCAATTAGTTATTGGTAGTAAGAAGTTAATGTATGCTTATGGCAAGAAAAAACATGCCGACAAGGTGATTGAGATGGCTCGTTTAGCGAATCAGACTTTTTCAAAATTTATTTCAGGGCAGTGCGTGGAAGCGGTTATATTAGGATGTATTTTCTTTGCAGTACTTAGTTTACTCGGTTTCCCTTATGCGTTAATTATTTCTGTTTTAATCTCAATTACTGCACTCATTCCTATGTTTGGTGCAATGATTGCTATGGTAATTGGCGCCGTTTTAATCGCAGTTACTAGCCCAATTAAAGCGATTTTGTTTATTATTATTTTCCAAGTAATTCAACAAATCGAAAACAACTTTATCTATCCTAAAGTAGTTGGTAAATCTGTTGGATTATCTAGTATGTGGACTCTATTAGCGGTAATTTTAGGTGGTAGTTTAATGGGAATTGTCGGAATGATCATCGGTCTTCCACTAGCCTCTATTATTTATGCAATTATTAAGAACGAAACTAACGAACGGTTAATGGAAAAAAATATTCGGGTATAAAAAATACAGGTAGTGAATAAGTTTCACGCCTGTATTTATTTTTCTTTTAATACTTCAGTATAGACTTGTTTTAGTTTTTTACCGACATTTTTGATGTCTTTTTCTTTGGCTAAAGGATAAGCTTTCTCTACTAATGATGGTAGTTTTCCAGTTATTATTTTTCTGATTTTATCTTCGAACTCATCCAGTGTTTTGGCTTTGTACATATTGACACCGTCTTGGAACCAATCTTCAAAAATAGGAATATCCCGAATTAGGGCATTCGTTTTACATGCACAAGCTTCAATAATTGGAATTCCTTCAGTTTCTTCTAGAGTAGGGAAGAGATAAAGGTCACAACCATTTAATGCTTCTCTAATAGTTTCTCTTTCGACATATCCTGCCCAAGTTAAGTTATCTAGTTTTGTATGGACTGCTTTTTTTACTGGGGCAGTAGCTGCTGCTAGAGGACTGTAGCCAAACCAGATAAATTGATATTCCGGTAGGCGTTTAGCGAGTTCTACGAAGTCAACAATTCCTTTTCTTTCAATGTATAACCCAATTCCTACAATTACTTTATCTTCTTTGGTGTAATGATATTTCTTTCTAAAATTTTCTCCTAAAGTTTTATCTTTTTTGAAGAAGCTAAGATCAATTCCGTTAGAAATCACTACTATTTTTTTATTTTCTAGTCCTTTGTAGTTCTGTAATAATTTTTTTGAATAAGTAGTGGGAGTGACAATAATATCCCCTAAAGAATAGCACTTAATTAACCACCATTTGATGAGTTTAGAAGTTTGTTTTGCGAGAATAAAACCATTTTTATAATCTTCTTCTGTCGAATGGGCATGGTAGACAATTTTTTTCCCTTTTTTCTTTGCTTTTTTTGCGAAAAAGTAGGATTTTAAAAACCAAGTGTTAATGTGTAAGATATCATAATCTTCTTTTGGATCTAGTGTGTAAGGAATATGTTCATCCTCTAAAGCAGTCATTTGATGTTTAATGGCTTTTCCTAAACCACTTTTTCCAATTGTTTTTAGTCCTTCGGCATATAATAATACTTTCATAGTTTCCTCTTTTCTATTTGTGTGTTTTTGTTGAGTAATTGAATTCTTCTTGTTGATGATTTTTTAAATAAGAGTGTAGTACTTCTGTAGTCGATTTTCCACTGTGGTCAGTATGAATATCTTGAAATTTATTTTCATCCATGTCGTATGATTCTAAAAAAATAAATTCTGTTGTTTTTAATTCATCATCGTAAGTAGAAATGCTTTTTTCCTGTTTTCTTGTTGTCTGATTAGGTAAATAAATAGTAATAGTAGATACTTTTTCAAAAGAACGAATTTTATAGTTTTCGATAATAATATTGTTTTCTGATGCTAGTTCTTGAAAAAATAAAAGATTAGTTTGTAAGTCATTTAAAGAAAAAGTTAGTCCAAAGGAATGGCTTCGTAAATAGTCATCTTGCTTTGAAAAGTCTTGTAAATATTCATAGTGATTATTGTAAAGGTCATTTCTTTTAATGAATCTTTTTTCACCATCTGGACTAATGACTAGATATATGTAATCGTTTAACATGATATTCTCCTTTTTTATCACAGTATTATTTATTTTCAAAATATTTTTGCATGTTTTTAAATGTCATAATAGATAGTTGTTGAATTGTTTCATTAAACAGCTTAATGTCACCAATTTCTAATGGACTATTTTGATAATCTGTATTAACATTGATTTCTTCAATAATAGAATAATAAGATAATTTTTGACTTTCATTAATATTGATTGGTGGATAATTATTTTTAATTAATTCGTAATTCATAATGAGTCTTGCTACGCGACCATTTCCGTCACTAAATGGATGAATATTAATAATTGCCATGTGTAGTCTTACGGCACGCTCAAATACAGTTAATTCTTGCCACTCATTTTCATATTTTTGTTTTAACTCATTCATTTTACTGGTTACGAGAGAGGGTAGGGTAAAATTTATTTCGTTGCCATTACTATTAACTAAATAATTTTCATGTTCTTTATAGTTTCCAGCATTTTCTATAATACCGTTACCGATGATTTGGTGTAAATTTTTGATTATAGTAATAAGGTCTATCTTTTTATTTAATATTTCGAAAATATACTTAAAAGCATTTTGATGATTTATTGTTTCGTTGATTTCTCTTTGCTTAGTTTTGTCTACTACGGTTGTTAAATTATAAGTATGATTTAGAATTTCTATCGTATCATTTAAAGTTAAAGTCATATTAGTTCCTTCGATACGGTTAGAGTGAAAAGTGAATAGGGTTCCAAATTCATCAATTAAATAGTTATAGTATTGTTTTTTTAATGGTTCACTAAAACTAGCAATTTTATTTTGAATTTTAGCTAAATCAAATATTCTATCTAACATGTATGCCTCCTAATATCATGGATAAGTTGAATGTAAATTAAAATGTAGTTTTTTCATTACCATTATATCATAATTACAATGTTTTTAATTGTTATTTTGTCAACAGTATATATAATGTCAAAAAATACAAGTTCCTGATAGTCGTCTATGTTTTAGTCATAATAAACAACAAAAATATCGGTTTTTCCGATATCCTCTATATTCCAGTTAAAAAACTTAATCCTAATTTGGTGATCTGTACGGGCTACCCGTTATAGTAAACAAAAAAATATCGGTTTTCCGATATCCTCTATATTCCAGTTAAAAAAACTTAATCCTAATTTGGTGATCTGTACGGGATTCGGACCCGTGAATGCCACCTTGAGAGGGTGGTGTGTTAAGCCACTTCACCAACAGACCAATTTCATTGAACCTTCTTCATTTTATCATATCTTTTTAGTGGGTGCAAGATAAAGTTGTGATTTTTGTCGATTGGTGAGGGAATTCTTTTTAGAAAAATTGTTTATAGAGAAGTTAAAAATTGACACTTTTCTTGTTGTCATTATAGATATTAAAGACGATACCTAACAGAATCATATAGGATAGAAGAGAAGAGCCGCCATAGCTGATAAAAGGTAGCGTGATTCCGGTAATTGGCATGAGTCCTAAAGTCATGGCGATATTTTGAAATTGTTGAAAAATCAACATACTACTAATTCCAATTAACATGAATTTGTCGGTATTGTTTTTGATACTTCTAGCTAGTTTTAAAAGACAATAATCAAAATAGAATAGTAAACCAATTAATACTAGAGAACCAATTAGACCAAAGTTAGAGGCATAGACGGCAAAAATAAAGTCTGTACCAGATTCGGGAAAATAAATAGGTGTTTGATTATAGCCGTGTCCCCATAGTCCAGCTGAACCGATAGCCGTTAGCGAGTTTTCTAATTGCATTCCTGTTCCATTTTTCCAATCTAGTAATCGATCAATCCGATAAAATAAATCAGTACCCAATAAATCGACGAAAAGTTTTTGTTGACAAAAATAAAGATATAGGAAACCACCAATGCCAATAACAAGAATGCCACCAGCTAGGATAAACCAACCTTTCCTGATTCCTGATACAAAAAGAATGGCTAAGCAGATGATAAAATAAATAATGACGACACCTGTATCTGGCTCTAAAAAAGTAAGCAGACTTGGTAGTAAAAATAATAGGAAAATTTTGCCAATCAAAAATAATTCTTCGCGAATACTTTTTTTCTTGGTGCTTTCTTTAGCAACAATGACACTTACGATAATCATTAAAAATATTTTCATAAATTCACTGGGTTGAAATGATCCGATTCCGGGAATGATAAACCAACATTTACTGTTGTTGATTGGTGGAGCGATGAAGAGTAGTAATAGTAATAGAAAATTGCCTAAAAAATAAATAATCCAAGCCGATTTATAGATTTTTTCATTTCCAATTTTGATGATAACTAGAATGATAATTAATCCTATTCCATACCAAAAAAGCTGTTTGAGGGCGAGGTTACCAAGATTAGCTGATAAATAAGTCTGGGCACTATGAATCGTAATGATACTAATTATCATTAAAAAGAATAGACATACAAGTAAACTTTTATACCACTTGAATTTTTTTAATTTCATGATCATCCCTCTTTTTTTATTATGGAAAAAATGGTTAAAAATATTACGGTAACGCATAAGATATTTTGAGGAGGATTCAGGGTATGAAAAAAGAATTACCTAGTATCTATAAAAATAGTATTACCAAAAAGAATACTCATAATAAAAACATTTTTTATGTAAAGAATAATGAAGAAGATCATCGACAAGTAGAGGTATTAGAAGAAGTTAATGTAGAAGAAAAGCTTCGTAAGTTATTTAAAAGTAGTCGTTATGTTTTTAATATTGGTGTAATTATTAAGACTAATCGCGGTGATTATGATACAAAAATAGCTGGTAAAGTGAAAAATAGTATTGTGACAATAGATGGTGTGACAATTCCAATTATCGAGATAAAAGATATCATTATAAAAGACCGCTTGTAACGGTCTTTGTTTTGTTAAACACAATTGATGAAAGTATCTGGTAGACATCTTAGAGCGCCTACGCAATTTAGATTGATTGTAAAGAATGAATCTGTGCCAACATATGGAGCGCTATCTATTGCTGTAGTATCTGGATTTGCAGCTAATACACGGCAAGTTGCACAGCATCCTTCAACATTTTCTACTCTAAATACTGTACTAGTACCTGGTACTCCATTTAAGGTGTAAGGTAAAGTCCAAATTCCTCCATCTGCGCAACGATATAAGCTAATTGGTCTTGTATTGAAGCATACAGTAGTTGGAATTGGGCCTAGGAATGGTCGATCACAACCTTCTGCTAAACAATCAAATTTATCACTTCTATTTTGTAATGTCACAATAACATTTAATATCGTAGCTAGACAGCATTGGTCATTTGTTTTGTTGTTATCTTCTGGACACATGGTTTTCCCTCCCTTCTAAATACAATCGATAATGTTTATCTGGCAGACTTGTTACTAACTTTTTAGACTTGTCAGTCTTCCAGTCTCCATATCTAATATAAGATATTCAACGAAGAGGTAATTTGTGTATTACGAATAGCCTAAAATTATCATCTTTCTTTTTCTAATTCTTTATAGTATAATGAGTGTGGTGATATAGATGGATTATATACAATATATAATAATTGCAGTGGTTTTAATTATCATTGCTTTAGCTATTTTAAAGTCAACGAAGAAAGATGCTCATTTAGAGTTGAATAAATTAGTAGAATATTTAGGTGGAAAAGATAATATTATTTCTACTGAAACTAATTTATCTCGTTTTAAAGTGACTTTACACAATGTGGATATTGTAAATAAAGACGGCATTCAAAAATTGGGTGCTAAAGGGATAGTGGAAATTGATAATCAATTAAAAATTATTTTAGGCTCAGAGAGCAAGCAATTAAAAAAATATATTGATGATTTAAAATAACAAATTTCTAGTTATTCTTTCTGATTTCGACAATATTCGACGTTTGAAACACATATAATTATCTTGAAAGAAGGTATTATATGTGTTTTTCTATGATATTTTATTAGTTGGGATACTCTGTTTATTTAGTGTTTTTGCATTTAACTTTGTAAGTTTTTATTTAAAAAATAAGAAATACAAAGATTTATTATTTACGATATTTTTGTTTTTTCTTTCTGCAATTTTATTGATTTATAGTAGAAGCTTTTTGATGTTTTTCTTCTTAGACTTAGTAATTTTTATTGGATATTTGCGGTATCATGAGAATGATGCGTTCATTTTATCGATTCTTTTTTCTCTTTTGCTTCTTACCTTAGTTGATTTTCCCTTATTATGGTTAATTGTTCAATATGGTACTTATTTTTTTACTTATCTTATTTTTTATCAAAAAAAGCAGAAAATGCTTTCGCTTTTTATTACTGAAAAGGCTTTTTTTACTTCACTTTTCTATTTTTTCTATTTGGATTATTTTGAGAATTTAGCCTATTCTTTTCTCGTTTTGCTTGCTTGTGTTTTGTTTTTCCGTCTTCTACTTGTTGTGATGTTTCGCCTGCTGAAATTAGGAAATGTGGATTTATCGCTAGATTATATGGAAACAGAGAAGAGTATTTTTAAAATTACTCATGAAATAAAGAACCCTATTGCGGTGTGCAAAGGGTATTTAGATATGTTAGATGTTCATGATGAGGATAAAGTTTCTCGTTATATTCCAATTATTCGTAGTGAAATTGATCGTACTTTAACGTTGATGGATGATTTTATGAGTATGAAGAATATTCATATTCGAAAAGATATTTTGGATTTATATTTATTAATTGAAGATGTTTATGATGTCATGTTACCTGTTTTGAAACAACATAAGGTGAAGTTGATTATTCCTCATTATCAAGATGAGTTATATATGATGGGAGATTATGATAGGCTAAAACAAGTATTGATCAATTTGATTAAAAACGCTTATGAAGCGAAGGCTACTAAAATTGAAATTCGTACTCATTGTTTTTCTAAGCGAGTAAAAATTGAGGTTGTTGATAATGGTGTTGGTATTTCCAAAGAAAATTTAAAAAGAGTAGGAGAGATATTTTATTCTACTAAACCTAAAGGAACAGGGATTGGGGTTAACCTTTCTAAAGAGATTATAGGTTTACATAAGGGAGATATTCGCTATCAATCGAGCGGGAAGAAAGGTACATTGGTTACGATCATTTTACCACTTAAATGATAAGAATACTATTATATATAAATAAAAAAATCACTAAGGGAAGCAAGTGATTTTTTTGTGAAATTTTTCGTAAAGTTTAATACTTTATGAATTTTTATATTAATTTTTAATAGATACAATAAAAAAGGGAACTTTGACCACTTAATAAGACTAGTTATAATGAAACAAGGTCAGTTTTTCCATTTGTTGAACTTTTAAACAATCACTTGGATGTACATATAAAGAAAGTGTAATTTTAATATCGGAATGTCCTAATATTTCACATAAAGTTTTCGCATCAAATCCAAGTTCTATACATCTAGTCGCAAAAGTGTGACGCAAAGTATGAAACTTATATTGTGGTAGATTGGCTTTTGTTAAAATTCTTTTATATTGATTATAATAAGAACGTGGTTCCATAAATCTATATGACGCAGTCAAGAAAAACATAGCCTCATCAGAAGGAATTCTTAAAGCAGTTAAAATAGTCACTAAAAAAGAAGGTAATGGAATCACTCGATTAGAAAATATTGTCTTAGGACTTGCCATAAGCAATTTTGTTTTAGACGTTGCTTTACTATTGGTATCCTTAATCCGTAAAACTGTATGGCAAACCGTAAGTGTTTTGTTTTCTAGATCAATATCTTTCCACTTTAATGCACAAATTTCACCGATTCGTAAACCGGTATATAAAGATAATAAAATTCCTATATGAATAGGATCTAAATGCATAGATAAATAATTTTCTAATTGTTGTTGTTCAAGGTGAGAAAATAACTCAATCTTTTTTCTTGTAATTTTAGGAACATCAATTTTCAAGTCGATTCCACTATATCGTAATAATTGTTTCAATAAAGTGACAATGTCTTTTAATGTTTTACTACCTAAATTTGTACATGTTAAAAGATTCCCATAATTTTTCTTTTGATAAATAAATCGAGCAACATCTTCCTCTTTTAATTCATCAATTCTTATTTTTCCTAAAAATGGTCTAATATGAGAATCAATTACCCAAACATATCTTGCATAAGTGGATTCCTTTAAAATGTTTCTTTTCTGTAACAACCATGAATCGATATAGTCATTTAACGTTTTTTTTCCTTTTTTCTTAGTTAAAGTTGGCATTGTTAATAATAATTCATTTCTTTTCTTTTTTACCTCGGAATAGTTTTTTCCATATAAGTAGCCGTAAACAATTTTATGATTATGATCGTAACCTTTACAATATCTAGCCTCCCAACGTCCATCCTTTCTTAAAAATATGCTTTCACCTTTTCTAGCCATATAACTTCTCCTCCTCTTGACTATTTATTAGACTATTAATTTTCCAACTATTTTCCCATCTTTTCACTAAAATTGTCAAAAAATTTGAGTTCCGGTAAAATTTAGAGAGAAAAGGAAAAAGTGAAAATGTGTTATCCACAGATTCACTTTTTTGATACAAAAATAAGGAAAAAACCTCCAAAATTTAGTAAAATTTAATTGAACATAAAAACCAATACTAAACAAAAAATACGGAGGCGCTTTCCTATGACTAATTATACTATGGATTGTTATGAAACTAAAAGAGAAATTCTAAATTTTTCTAAAAAATATCAGAAGGAATAAATAAACAGGGCAAAAAATTTATTAGTGATATGCAATAT
The DNA here is from genome assembly GCA_018716115.1 of Candidatus Alloscybalousia intestinigallinarum. Classification (GTDB taxonomy): domain Bacteria; phylum Bacillota_I; class Bacilli_A; order RF39; family UBA660; genus Alloscybalousia; species Alloscybalousia intestinigallinarum. The sequence continues at coordinate 19,481 of DVKF01000037.1, read as the reverse complement.
GGACTGTCTAAAAGTAAAAGTTGTTTAATTTCTGAAATTTCTAGATCGTTAAATGAAACTATAAAATTAAAAAATACAATAGAAAGATTATGCGATAATCTACAATCTTTAAATAAAGAAGAAGCAAAGGTAATTAAAGAAAATTATCTAAATGAAGTAAAAAAATATTTTCCTGATGAGGCAGTATCAATATTTGATGATAGCGATATATCAAAAAGATATGGAAAGAAGTTTGAAGACTTAGATCAAATAATAGATGCATCAGACCCAGATAAAACAGTAGTAAATGGATATCATGTATGTGAGGCGGTAATACTAGGGAAAAATGAAAAACAACCAATAAGCGTATATAGTGAAATTTATTCTTGTAAGAGTAAGAATTTTATAAGTAAAAATAAATATACAATAGATAGCATAGATACTGTAATGAGTGTTCTAAATAGAAAATGTAACATGATATTTGATAGAGGATATGATGATAATAAGATAATAGATTATATAGATAAAAGTGGAAACTATTTCGTAATAAGAATGAACGATAAGAGAATATTTCTATTTAAAGGAAGAAAGAAAAATGCATATAATGAGGCACTAAAGAGAAAAGGGAAAGTAAAAATGGAATTATGGTTTGAGGGTGAAAAGGTAGAAATATCAGTATCCCACACTAAAGTAACTTTACCAAGTAATAAGAAAGACTATGAATTGGTATTTGTGTATGGATTAAGTGAGGAGAGGCCATTGATTTTACTGACGAATAGAGATATACATAGTAAGGAAGATGTAATTAAGGTAGTAAGGTTATACTTTTATAGATGGAGGGTAGAAGAGTATTTTAGAAGTAAAAAGCAAGAATATGATTTTGAAAACATGCGAGTGAGGACATTAAAAGCGATGAATAACTTAAATTTAATGTTGATGATGCATATGGGACATTTAGGAATGTTGATTGAAGATATGGACAAAAAACTTTTAACAATCAAAATACTAGAAAGAAGTAAATCGTTACGGAATAAAGTATGTGTATGGTTTAGTCAGATATCAAGAGGAATTAGTGAGATATTAAAATATGTGCATACAGGAATCAAAGGATATCAAAGAATAGAAAAGAGAAAGAAATATAAACAGTTAGAATTAAAACTCTAAAAGGTTACTTAATTGGATAATAGAAAAAAGAACATTTTGACGATGTTCTATATTGTCATGGATAAATTCGAAATTTTAAAATAAGATTTTGAAAAATTTTATCAAAACCTTAAAAATTATTATGACCTTATATAAATTTTCTGTAAAATACCGGAACTCAAATCAAAAAATAGTAGATTAAAGTTTCAAAATATGCTAATATGAAGGTAGGAAAAATAGAAAGATATGTACTTAACTGCTATTTTTCACTAAAATTTTAAGTAAATTCTATTTCGCAAAGTATTAAACTTTATGAAAATGAGAATTCTTTTTCTCTATTTTGAAACGTTCTATTATTAATATTTCAAATTTTATTTAAAGTATGTATACTTTCTGTTTTTTCCATTAATAATTAGAAAAATGAAACGATAAAGGAGGTTATTGGGATGAAAAGAGGTTTAGCGTTATTGTTTAAGCAGGATAGATGGCGAATAAAAAGTGTAATGATTGCCTGTTTTATTTTGTTTTTGATTGTATTCATTTTAAAAGAGTCATATGCTTATTTTACATCATCTAGTCAATCTGTTGTACAAGGTATGGCAACAGGGGAAGTTATTTGTGAAGTAACAGTAGATTCTAATCCTAATTATGTAGAGAATAACATTGCTTATTTTCGAATTAAAGTAACGAATACGAAAGACAATGCTGTTACTGGTGTGCCTGTTAAGTATCAGTTAACTATTCAAAATGAAGAAGGTTCGAATGGGCTCTTTTATTATATTGATTCAGAAGGAAATACAAGTAGTTCTACTGGGGAATATTTATCTAGTATTACTAGTTTAGAATATACTTTTGATACGAGTGAAGCGACTAGGGAATTTAAAGTGTACGTTAAAGTTCCTAGTGGTTTAAAAGAAACAGTGAACGCCAAAGTATATCTTGAGGCAGTTCAAGCTTAATGGGAAATAGGAGGAAGCTAGTATATGGTAAAAAAATTGATTTTTTTTGGTTTGGTTCTTATTTTTTTGGGAGTACTCTTATCCTTTAATATTTCTACTGCTTATTTTACTACGGAAAGTAGTTTTCCAGTATCCATTGTAGTTCCAGAAGATAATTACTGTATAAAAAATGGGATTACCAAATTGAGTGATTGTATGTTGGTGATGGAAAATTATGCATCTTCTCCTGAAGAAGCTAAGACTTATATTGAATCTAAGGGGAATGCTACCACTAATCAAACTGCGCCAACAATTACTTTCCAAGAGACTACTACTGAAGTGTCTAATACTACAAACGGGGTTATTTCTACAACCGCTCATTTTACATTAGGAAAAAGCTATACTTTTAATTCTACAACCGGTATGTTTACTTTAACCGATTATAATAATAATGACTTAAGTGATGAATATATCAATTATTATACTTGTGGTTCAACGACTGGTACCTATAGAGATTGTACGACAATGTATCAAATAAAAGCATATGAAAAAGTACAATCTGGAACAACGACAACCTATAAAGTAACTAAAGCTATTCGTTATACTTATAAAGTTTTGGAATCATTGGATTCAGAAATTGGATTATACGCAACGAACGATGATGATGGAACATCTTATTTTTATCGGGGCGCAGTAGAGAATAATTATTTATCTTTTGCCGGTTTTATTTGGCGAATAGTAAGAATAAATGGAAATGGAAGTATTCGCTTAATTTATTCTGGTACTTCGACTAATGCAACAGGAAGTGCAACTTCGATTGGAACTAGTCAATATAATTCGAAATACTTTGATCCTACTTATGTTGGTTATAAATATCATGAGAATTTTCAGTTGAAAGAGGATACGACCCAAGTAAATTATATCAATATTTCTGATAATAACGTTTATTATTATAGTGATTCTTATAGTTTTAATGAAGAAACGAGGAAATTTACCTTAAATGGAAATAAAATATCTGGTACGTGGGAGAGTGCGAATCAAGAGGCGATAGCAAGTTATCCTTATACTTGCTTAAGCACTGCCGAAAACGGAACCTGTGACTTTTTATTGCGATTAAAGGGCTATAATAGTCCAACTAGTGCGAAAGTAAATTATATTACTTATTCTTCAGTCAATTATCCTTCCCTTTTAAATAATACTAGTGATTCAACCATTAAGGGAAAAATTGATAGTTGGTATCTAACGAACATTCAAAATAAACAGGATAGTAATGGAGTGAGTTATGCATCATATTTAAGTGATGAAGTATTCTGTAATGATCGGACTTTTACCTCTGGAGATGGCTTTTCGTTTTCTAAAACGACGATTTTTAGTCCGTACTACCGAGTGTTAAATCAGAAGCAACCCAGTTTATCTTGTAGTCAAGATAGTGATAAATTTACAGTGAGTCCAGAAAAAGGAAATGGAAAGCTTACTTATCCAGTTGGATTAATTACGGTTGATGAAGCAGCTTTTGCGGGTGGTGTTTATCTATCGGCTAATCCGGAATACTATTTATATACCGGTCAAATTTATTGGACAATGTCGCCGTATTACTTCACTTCGTCTAATGCGTCCGCGCACGCCTGGCACGTCAATTCGACTGGAAGCTTGCATGCGTATTGGGTCTCGGCGTCGTACGGCGTCCGCCCAGTCGTCAATCTGAGCGCTGATATCTTGATTACCGGGGGAGATGGAACGAAGGTTAATCCATATATGGTAGCTCTTTCTTAAAAAAGGAAGGAATTAAGCTAAAATGACTCATCATTTTAGCTTAGCGGGGCTAATCTCCTATTTTGGGACTGTTCTTCGGTCGCCGTATAACTTCAATTCGTCTAATGCGAACGCGAACGCCTGGAACGTCAATTCGACTGGAAACTTGAATGCGAATTGGGTCACGACGTCGAACGGCGTCCGCCCAGATTCCTACTACAATTAGTGTAACAAAAATACTAATGAACCGCGTGCTATAGATTACGGTTTATAGTGAGAGGAAGTAATAATTTTTTTAGCAGAAATTATGATCTACTAATAGATTGGAAACAAGATTAGCCCTTGAAATAGTTTTCTATTTCTAAAAATATGATATAGACGTAATTAGACGTAATTTACTTTTAATTACTAGCGCTATATCGCTTATGGCAGAAATATCTGCCATAACTAATAGGAGTATAATTATGAAAATAAAAGATAAATATCGAGAATTAAAAAGACAATACCCTGATTCTTTGATTTTATTACGATCCGGTAATTTTTATATTACATATGACGATGATGCGCTCCTTCTCCATCATCTTTTTTCCTATCAATTACTGAAGGGAAAAGTTGGCTTTCCCCGTCAAAATTTGGAAAAAGTATATTCTAGATTAAAAGATGAGAGACTTAATTATGTGATTTTTTCTTCTGATGAGGAAATTGATCTTTATCAAAGTCAGGAGAATTGTTATTATTGTTATTTTCAAAGAATTAAAAAATTAGAGTTTCAAGAATCCATGAATCAAATGTTAATAGATAGAATCCAATTTTTACTTACTTCCGATTCTACTAATTATATAAAAATTAAGGAGTTTTTAGATGAATTATAATTTTAAAATTTTATCGAAGTGTGAGCGATTAATTCATTATTATCATAAATTATTAGTGAATTATCCCGGTAAAGAAATTGTATTGAAACAAAATATTCAAAGAACATTGTATGAATTAGTAGAATATATTTATTCCTATAGTATAAATCAAGTAATTCGAGTAAAAGAAAAGTATTTAAAGGATTTTATAGTTAAATTAGCGATGATAGATTTTTATACCAATATGAGTTACGAACTAAAAATTATTACTAAGAAGCAGGTAGAAGTATTAGGAAGAAATATTATTGAGATTAGAAAAATGGCTTATGGATTGGTGAAGAGTAATGAAGCAACTTGAGTATTCAACTTTACTAGACTTAGATCGACTACGAGAAGTGTTTTTTTCAATTAAAAATAATAGTCGTCATAAAGATAAAATTTTTGCTTATGAAATGTTTTTAACTGCGAATTTAATTGGGATTAAAACCATACTACAAGAACGTGCCTATGTACATGGTAAGTATAATATATTTTTAATCCATCGTCCAAAAAGTAGGGTAATTATGAGCGAAAGTATGACTGATAAAATTATTAATCACTTAGTTAGTCGTTATTGTTTATTTCCTTTAATTGAGCCTAAATTAATTGATATGAATGTCGCAACTAGAGATGGTAAGGGATCTAAGGCTGCCTTGTTTTATGTGAAAAAATATCTTCATCATTTAAAGGAAAACCATAAACATATTTATGTGTTAAAGTGTGATATTCATAAGTATTTTTATTCGATTGATCATGAAATTTTACTTTCTAAGTTGTCGCATTTGATTATGGATGAAGAGGTGTTTAGATTAGTTAAAACAATTATCGATAGTACAAATTTAGATTATGTTAATCAGAAATTAGCGAATGTTATTAAAAGACGAAAACAATATATTTATCATTCAAATATCAATGAGCGAGAAAAGATAGAACATTTAGCTAGATTAGCTAAGATTCCTTTTTATGAGAAAGGTAAGGGTCTACCAATTGGAAATATGACTAGTCAGATTTTGGCTATTTTTTATTTGAATGATTTAGATCATTATATTAAAGAAAAGCTTGGTGTTCAGTGCTATATTCGTTATATGGATGATTTGATTTTGATTCATTATGATTCTAATTATTTAAAAAAATGTTTACATGAAATAGAAAAGCAGGTGCATGATTTACGATTATCTTTAAATGAAAAAACACAGATTTATGAAGTAACTAATCAAGGCTTTCCTTTTTTAGGTTATCGCTTTGTGTTACGAAAGAAAAGATTATACATATTGTTGCTTTCTAATACGAAGAAAAGGATTTTACATCGATTGAGGAAAACCGCTAATGAAGATCAATACGATATGTTGCATCAAAATTATTTTGGCTATTTGTTGCCTGCTGATAGTAGAGGATTTTTATATGAGTTTAAGAAAAAACGTCTCCATTAGTGAAGACGTTTTAAATTGCCCGGTATTTATCCATATTTTTATATGGATTTTTTGGATCAATTTTATCAACAAAGAGAATTCCATTTAAGTGATCAATTTCATGTTGGAAAGCAATGGCTAATTCTTCGCGAGCTCTTATTTTTATTTTGTTTCCTTCGGTATCGTATCCTTCGATAGTACATCTTGCATATCTTGGAACAATTCCTTCACATTCACGATTGACACTTAAACATCCTTCGCCACTTTCTACATAGATCATTTCTTCAGAGTGAGAAACCATTTTAGGGTTGATGACAACATAAGAGTCAAATCCATCTTCTACCTCGTGGACAATAACGATATACCGTTTATCTACCCCAATTTGAATGGCTGCCATTCCCATACCAGGACGAAGATCATATTTTTCGGCTAATTCTTCGATTTGACTATTATATAAGTATTCTTCCATTAATTGAATGTTATCTAAATCTTTTTGATCCATTGGAAAAGTTACTTCTTTACTGATTTTTCTTAATCGTTTATCTTTTTCATCTAAAATATCTTTTGTTTTTAACATTTTATCACCACTTCTATTCTTTCTTTTCCCGAACACTTCGGTCATATTATAACATTTTTTTGGCTTGTTGTGAATAGAAAAAGAAAAGAATAGCTTTCGCTATCCTTAACAATGATTAAATCTTGAACCAATTACGATGACTAATAGAATAAATAATACTAATACGATAGCATAGTTAGAGTTATTATGGCAGCAACCACTGTATGAATATCCATAGTTAGGTTGGTAGTAAGGAGTGTAACCCATGTTAGAGCATCCACAAGATCCTCCCATAGATCCTCCCATATAATTGTACATAATCTTCCCTCCTTTTTGATTATCTATTATAAAATATTCATCTTCATTCAATAGTGTTATTACAAAAGTCTAATTGTCAAAAAACACGGGATTTGTCCTATAAAAAAGTGAGAAAATATGATATGATAGTAATAATGATAGATAGAGGGGATAGCTAGTATATGAAGAAACTGATAAAAAATTTAGATAAGCCTTTACTTATTATTTCGGTGGTTTTATTTATTATAGGGCTAATTATGATTTTTTCTTCTTCTAGTATTACTTCATTTATGAAGTATAACGCTAGTCCTTATCTATATTTTTTTAAACAGTGTTTATTTTTGGGGGTTAGCTTAATTCTTACTTTTTTAATTTTACCTTTTCATAGTAAGAGTTACCGAATATTTTCTAGTTTAGGTGTTTATTTAGTTGGAGCTTTACTGGTATTATTATTAATTTATGGAACTGTAAAGAACTTGGCAGTTAGTTGGATTGATTTTGGGTTTGTCTCTTTACAACCAAGTGAATTTGCGAAAATTATTATTATTTTATGGTTGGCTTGTTATTATGATGCGAATAAGGATAAGTTGAATAGTTATATTGTTGTTTTGTATCCTATTTTTATTTCTATGATTATTGCGGGATTAATTTTTGTTCAACCGGATTTAGGAACGGCAATTATTTTTAGTGTGATTGTTGCGGCAATTTTTTTCCTGGCACCGATTGAAAAAGAGATTCGTAATAAGGTGCTTATGATTTTAGGTAGTATTATTTTAATTGCGGTTATTGTTTTAGCTAGTGGTGGTAAGTCATTACTTAATGAAAGACAGTTACAGAGATTTGATTTTACTGATCCATGTAGTGAAGAAAAATTTTATAGTTATGGTAATCAAGTATGTAATGGTTATATCGCGATTAACAATGGTGGATTACAGGGTGTTGGTTTAGGGGGAAGTACGCAAAAGTATTTATATTTACCTGAAGCGCATACTGATTTTATTTTTGCAATTATTATGGAAGAGTTGGGTTATTTAGGCGCGTTATTTATTTTTACTTTATATTTCTTATTAATTGGTCGAATTATTAAGATTGCGAAACAAAGTTATAATACAAGAGGATTTTTGATTTGTATGGGGGTTGCCGTTTATATTTTGATGCATATTGTAGTTAACTTAGGTGGTATTTTTGGCCTTATTCCGATGACAGGTGTGCCATTACCATTTATGAGTTACGGGGGAAGTTATGCGATGTGTTTGGTTTTAAGTTTATGTTTTGTTCAGCGGATTAATATTGAAAATCGCCTATATTTGGAAAAAATGGCAGATAAACCTAAGAAAAAGAGAAGATTTTAAACTTTAGTGAAGTCTTCTCTTTCTTTATGTAGAATAATCTTATTGGGAGGTTATTTTATGTTAAGAAAAAAATTAGAATGGTTAATTGATAATCAACGTATTTTTTGGATTGGAGGAACAACACTTTTTATCATCGGTATTCTTCTTGGTTGTTTTTTCTTTCTTGGAGAAAATCAAATTATGAAGAAGGATAATTTGGTTTCTTTTTCTACTTTTGATGATATGAATGATATCACTACTGATACGACTTTAGAGAAAGCAGAGGAAGAGCAAGGAGAACAAGAAGAAAAAGCTGCTTCTGTTAGTCATGTTGAAGATGGGGAAGAAGTCGTTTTGAAGGAGCCTTCTAGTCAAATCGTCGTTGATATTAAAGGGGCAGTTTTGATGCCAGGCATTTATACGGTTGATCCGAATACTAGAGTGATGCAGGTTATTGATAAGGCAGGTGGACTAGCAGAGAATGCTGATGTTTCTGTCATTAATTTAGGTAAGAAAGTGTTTGATGAGATGGTTATTTTTGTTTATACTAAGGAAGAAGTAGCGAATTTTGTGACGACGAAGGAAGAGTTAGTTGAAAAAATAGAAGCTTGCCCAGGGACTACTTATCCTAATGATGCTTGTGTTTGTGTTGAAGATACGAATATTTATGACCAAAATTCCAATATGAATTCTGACAATTCTGCTTCGCAAGATTTCAATGAATCAAAGATAAGTTCAGAAGTGACATCAGGAACTAATAAGATTTCTCTCAATCAAGCATCTTTAGAAGAATTGATGACTTTAACAGGAATTGGCGAAGTAAAAGCACAAGCAATTATTTCCTATCGAGAGGCTAACGGTGGATTTAAAACCATCGATGAATTAAAGAATGTCAACGGAATCGGAGATAGTACTTTTGAAAAAATTAAAGATCAACTTACTATCTGAACGATTCTTTTTTCTTCTTTTTATTAGTGGAATTTTATTTTGTGTATATCGTCATGTTGAACCGGAAAAATCTAAATTAGATCCAAATATTCATGAGTGGCGAGCGGTGATTCAAGAAGTCTCTGATCGTGGGGATTATGTACAATTTGTGTTTGATGTTGGTGAAGTTATCAGTGGTAATTATTTTAAAGATGAAGGGGAGATATTACCAAGCTTTCATTTGGGAGATATTGTTCTACTTCAAGGAACGTTAACTCTTCCCAATAAAAATACGGTTCCTAATTTGTTTAATTATCGTAATTATTTGAAAACAAAGGGGCAATATTATGTTGTAGAGATTGAATCTGTTGAGCTTTTAACTGAAAATACGGCTTGGTTTTATCGAGTAAAAAATTGGTTGTTTCATCATATGGAAAGCTATCAAAGTAGTGCCTACTTAAAACTATTGTTGTTAGGAGATAAGCAGGAATTAAAAGAAGGGGTAATGGATAGTTATCAAACAAATGGAATTAGTCATCTCTTTGCGATTTCTGGTATGCATATTTCTTTACTTAGTGCGATACTTTTTTGGTTACTTCGTAAAGTTCGATTATCTATGGTTTTGTCGACTGTGATTGTGACAATCTTTATCTTGTTTTATATGATCTTAGTGGATTTTACTCCATCGGTTGCGAGAAGTGTGGTTTTTTTCAGTTTATTGTCTTTAAAAAAGATTTTTCGCCTGAAGATATCTACAGTTAGCGTATTCTTGGGAATGGTTGGGATACTTCTTCTTTTTCGCCCTTTAATTATTTATGATGTAGGCTTCCAATATTCAGCTAGTATTAGTTTTTTTCTAATTTTATATCGGAGTCATTTAAAACAAAATTCTTATTTTCGTAATTTATTGGTAATATCGACAATTGCTTTTTTGATTGGTCTACCAATATCGTTGTATCATTTTTATCAGGTAAATTTTTTAGGAATTGTTCTTAATTTGTTTTTTGTTCCGTTTGTTTCTTTTATCATTTTTCCTTTAACATTACTTACTTTTTGTTTTCCTATTTTCGATTCTATCTATTTATTTTTTACTAATCTTATGGAGATGGTTTCGCTTAATTTTGTTCGCTTTGACTATCTGATTTTTGTTTTTGGTCGGCCTTCTTTATGTTGGATTTTTTTCTATTATTTATTTTTACTTTTGTATTTCTTTTCTGGCAAGAAACGCTATATGATTTTAACCTTTACTTTGAGTGCGATTTTTTATTTTCAATTGGTACTTTTTCCCCGCCATTTTTTAATTTTTATCGATGTCGGGCAGGGGGATTCTACTTTGATTCATTCTGGTGGTAAGACAATGCTGATTGATACTGGTGGGAAGCTATTTTCCTCTTCTTCGATAGCGGAAGATACATTAGTACCATTACTTCATTCTTTTGGTATCCGTTCTCTTCATTATTTGATTCTTACTCATGGCGATTATGATCATATGGGAGAAGCAATTAGGTTGGTTGATGCTTTTCCTGTTGACAAGGTAATTTTTAATCATGGTAAATATAATGAGATGGAGTTAGGACTAATTCAAGTTCTTGATGAAAATGAGATTAGTTATTATCAGAATATTCAAAAATTAAGTATGGGCAGTCACAATTTTTATTTTTTAAATCATCAGTTACATAGTGACGAAAATAATAATTCTATTGTTTTGTATACAGAATTTAATGGTAAAAAGTTTTTATTTATGGGTGATGCTGGTATAGAAGTAGAAAGAGAGATGATGAAAAAGTATAATTTTCCTAATATTGATGTGTTAAAAGTTGGTCATCACGGAAGCAAAACAAGTTCAAGTAAGGAATTTATTCACGAAGTAAATCCTAAGTATTCGATTATCTCTGTTGGAAAAAATAATTGGTATCATCACCCACACGATAGTGTATTAGATAATTTAAAAAATTCTAAAATTTATCGAACTGATCAAGATGGAAGTATTGTAGTTAAACTAGAAAATGGCAACATGATTATTGAGATATATGCACCGTAGAGAGAAATTTTAAATATATTATTCTATTGACAGTTATTGTTTGAAACATGTAAACATTATCGTTAGAAAATCCAAAGAATATTCTAATCAGTTGACAAAGGAATTAGATGGAAGATATACTGAATTTAGTTTAAGAAATAAAGTATACGAGGTGGCAGATATTTATTGTTATATTAGAAATATCAAGGAGATATATAGGAATCTTACATCCAAGTTACTCAAGTAGATCTTATGAATACGATAAGTAGGGTAAAGTATTAAATATTAAAGATAATCAAGGTAATAAAATTAAAAATACCACGAATATTGGTATTATCGATATGTTTAGATATCGTGGATATGATTTTGACTTTGCTGTGACAGGGTAATTAACAATATTTTGGTTTTGTGATGGTTATTTATTTAGGCGATTAAGATGTTAACGTAAAATAGATTTGAAAGGATTTTTTTCTCATGAAAAGACAAATTATAATAGTAATCATAATACTAATTTCCATATTTTTGGGATTTTGTTTTTTTACATTAAAAGGTTGTCAAATCGAAGCTTTTATCAATTGGCATATCTATTTACCCGGTGTGAAAGAAGAAAAAGTTATCTATGATAGTTTTTTTAGAGATGGGGATACCATATCGATTTTAACAATCTCTAACTCACATTTTCTAAAAAAAATAAAAGAGGTAAATAATTTTGAAGCAATTTCTTCTAAAAATATGAGTACTATTCAAGATAATTTGTTGAACTTTTATGATAGCTTAGGACAATTTAAAGGCATTGATGGAAAAGAGGCATATGATAAGAACATCGATGTTAAGCAACTTTTGAATACCAACAACTATTATTTAATGAAAAAGAAAAATCAGGACAAATCCTATCTTATCTTAATATTAGATATGGAAAATAAAAAAATTTATTCTTTTATTCGAATTATGTAAGTAGTACAAATAAAATGAAAATACGGCTAGATCTATGAGGAAATATCGTAGGAATATCAGATCAAGTTACCATCAAGTAGTGGTTTATGAATTAATAGCTCTACTGGTAAGTAGTAAAGATTAAAAATAATCAGGGTAGTACAATTACAGACACAACGAATATTGGTACTTTAATTCTAAGTACTACTGAAAAAACTTAGAAAAGAAAGAAGGAAAATCGATGCTTTATCGTTGTAAAAACAATATTGATAGTTATGAAATAGGAAGAATGGTGCCTTATTTTGGGAAAAAGTTTTATTTTAATTTTATAGTGAAAAGTACTATTCTAAATTTTTTAATATCCATAATAATATTTGTCTGTTTTCAAAATATTATTGATGCTGTACTGTTCTTTACTGTTTTCTTTATTTTTAATTTAATTTACTATAAAGTAAATCTTTCTAATATTGTGACTAAGGGTGTAAGAACATATTTAATCAAAAAAAAGATTAATACAGCGGTAGAAATAGAATTTTACAGTACTTACTTAATTCAAAAAAAGAATGATATGTCTTTAAAAATAAATTATGATAGGTTTAATAAGAGCATTGAAACGGATACTAATTTTTATTTACAATATTTAGAAAATAGAAAAGAAAAAATTATAATTATCCAAAAAAACAGCTGTACATTAGAGTTGATTCAGTTTATTAGAAAGAAAGTTGACAATTTAGAAAATCATTTATGTGAAAAGAATGGGATCATTCACAATCAAAAAAAGTCAAAGATGATAAAAAAAATCATATGGTGTTTAACGGGATTATCTATTTTGAGTATTTTAGGTGGATTATATACAGTTGCGATGTATAATGAAGTAAACGATATTCATAATGCAAGTTTCATCCAATCTACTTGGTTATTTTGGTTATGGTTACCACTACCCATTATATCGACTGTAATTAGTTATATTTATCAAGAACGGGGAATAGATTGCTCTAAAAATATGTTAATTTCTTTCGCTGCGAGTATATGTTTATTGATTTTTGGCTTTTTTTCAATATTGCCTACTTCTTTTGATGATCAAGTTAATCATTATTCTATTATCAAAAATTATGAATCGATTATGGATGTTAGTGTTCCTTCTTCTGGACAGTTAAAATTGGGAACTTTGGAATCGTTTGATTACAAGAATATTTCAGATCTAGAAATTATTACTGTGAATTATGAACGCGAAGATACTACCGCATTAGCCGAAGATATTATGAATAATGATAATTGGATTTTAAGTACTGAGGTATCATCCGAATTAAAAAAACTGGTACCTGCTGTTTTTTCTTCTCACGATGATATGTACTATTTGTTTTATAACAGTACTCTTAGTCAATATAATACTGTACCTGATATTGCGGGTGATTATCAAATTTATACTATGAAGTATGATATTTCTAAAAAAAATCTAATCATTTATACTTTTAATTATCATTTATAGTTTCTGTAAAAATTATATTATATTTAATATTGAAAGGAAGCGAGAGTAGTGATTGGGATACGCTTTAAAATAAAAAATGAGTATGACAATATTTTTTATAAGATATTCAAAAGTATAAATTTCGAAAATTATAGATGGGATATTGTAGAAGATGAGATTTATAATTTGGATGGAAAAAATTATTTTGATAAGGAATCTTATTCGAATAGAGAATTTAAAAAATTAGTAGAAGATGGGACTTACTATCCGGTATTTGCTAATATACAAATATATCGAACGCAGGATGAAATAGAAGATATACAAACTTATGAAGAATTTATTAGTAGTAAATGTCAGCTTATTTTATTAATTACGGATAACGAATTTGTTGATATTTATACTAAGAATGAAAAGTGGTTAAATACAATCTATCAAAATGTAGTAGATAATAAATTTGAAGATATCAAATGTATAGAAGCAGATAATTCTTATATACGTCACAGATTCTCTGCATATTCTGATTAAATTATAAGAAAGGGAATAAGAAAAAGCGGTTATTGAATATGTTAGGGATGTATTGTAATATACTATTGATGCAAAAATTCTTAAATCGAAATAGTAGTTTATTAAATTTTATCAATAATTATCACTATGGTAATCAAAGTTGGAATTTTAGTTAGATCGATGGTTAGATAGATAGCTTACTAGAGGTGGTCACATACTAACACTTTAGTATAAATAATATTCCGGATAGAGTGAGGAAAAATGATATGAAAAAATTAGAAATGGAACTGATTAAAATTTTTGTCGGAATTAAGTATCCTGCAGGTACGCATGATTTACAACTTGATATATGTTTTGATTATTATAATGGACTATGTTATCAATTTATACATAATTCCAAAAGATTAATAAATGAAGTGTATGATTTAGATGAGAAAATAGAAGCTAAAATGTTGAATTTTATTTCTGCAAATAAAGAAAACGATGATGGAATAAACATGGCAATTTATCTGAATATGCTTAAAACGGTAATATTAATTTTAAATAAATATTATTCTAAAGATGGTTTATTAAAATAAAATTTTTTCTTTAATACTTAAAAATTACTTATTAAAAAAATGTTAATAGTAGAATATATAGAATATATACAAACTGGTGTGGTATTATTTAAAATCTAGATATCATAAGATTATTCAAAATTATTTATTTTACAATTCATTGACTAGTTGCTTAGTAGTAACCTATAGTTGACAAGTTTTTTGTGAACTTAAAAAAGAGGGTAACTATTTCGTTTTTTTGCCATAATATATAGTAAGTCGTTTATTTTTGTAAGCGCTTTACATAGATCGGAGATTTATTTCTCCTTTTTTCATTGAAAAACTATTAAAAATGTGATACTATTTACTTTAGTGTAATAATATTATTAGGGGTGGCAGTATATGAATCGACAGATTACCGATCGAGAATATCTATATATTGTTCAAGATATATTGGAGCATCAAGAGTTCCAACGTTTGTCTTCTATTACTCATCATGGTAACAATCGTTATGACCATTCAGTGAGAGTTTCTTTTTGGTCTTATCGTGTAAGTAAGTTATTTCGTTTGGATTATGACCGAGTAGCGAGAGCTGCTTTATTGCATGATTTTTTCTTTGAAGAAAACGAGGGGACGGATAAGAAGACAAGAACTACGGTTTTAGTTAAACATCCGCAGTATGCTTTAGAAAATGCTTGCCGTTATTTTGAACTTTCCGATATGGAAAAAGATATTATCGCAACTCATATGTTTCCTGTTAATTTACGAGTACCTAAATATTTGGAAAGTTGGATAGTAGATTTAGTCGATGATATTGTTGCGGTTTATGAAAAAACTTATATTTTACGTAAACAGTTATCTACTTCAGTTTCGTTTATGTTTATTATTTTATTAAATTATTTAAGATAATGGTAAAGGTAAAAAAGATCAGTTTCTTTTCTTTAAGGAAAGTTCTGATCTTTTATTTATTAGTAAAGCCCACTAAAGAAGTGGGTCTTAACCTGTTATGAAATTATAAATGGCGTCCCCGATTGGAATCGAACCAACGACCTATCGCTTAGGAGGCGATCGCTCTATCCTACTGAGCTACGAGGACAAAACTATTATTATTATATCACAAAAAGTAACCTTGTCTATCTTTTCTTCGAAAAAAGCAGCTTCGGAACTAGTTAGAAAAAACTTTCTTGGTTTATTTTAGTCTAATTGAGAAAGTTGCGTATTTTTTTTACGAAGAACCAGAAAACAATGAAGTCAATAGTGATTTTCAAAAAATTATTTGGTAAAATTGAAAAGGACGGTGATTATATGAACGAGATTAAGTGTCCACATTGTGGGACTGTTTTTCAAATACAAGAGACTGATTATTTAGCCATTGTTAAACAGGTTAGGGATAAAGAATTTGCTAGAGAGATTGCTTCTCGAGAAAAACAATATCAAACCAGTCAAGAAAGCGCGGTTAAGTTGGCCGAAGCTGAACTTCAGAAAAAATTTGCTAAGCAATTAGGAGAACAAGATTTAGAAATTTCTGGGCTCAAGCAAGAATTAAGTCATAAGGAAGAAGAAACTAGACATAAATTAGAAGTTGTTCATCAAGAAGAATTAACGAAAAAAAGCTTAGAGATAGAGAAATTAAAGGGCGAATTGCAGTTAAAAGATACTGAGTTAAAACATTCTGTTCAAGAAGCAGTTATTCAAAAAGACCAAGAAATTAGTCAATTGAATAATCAGTTAACATTAAGTAAAAACGAATATTTATTAAAAGAAAAAACATTACGGGAACATTTCGAAGAAAAAATTAAAGATAAAGATGAACAGATTGCTTATTATCGTGATTTTAAAGCAAGACAATCAACAAAAATGATTGGTGAATCCTTAGAACAACATTGTAGTAATGAGTTTAATCGATTACGACCACTTTTTAAGAACTGTTATTTTGAAAAAGATAACGATATCAAAACAGGTTCTAAAGGAGATTTTATTTTCCGGGATTTTGACGAGGACGGTACAGAGGTTGTTTCAATTATGTTCGAAATGAAAAACGAAGCAGATACAACTGCAACCAAACACAAAAATGAAGACTTTTTAAAAGAATTGGATAAAGATCGCCGTGAGAAAAAATGCGAATATGCTGTTTTAGTAACCTTATTAGAGTTAGACAATGATTACTATAATAGTGGTATTGTCGATATGTCTTATCAATATGATAAGATGTATGTCATTCGCCCACAATTTTTTATTCCATTAATTACTTTAATTCGTGGCATGGCTGTTCATTCATTAACATACAAGAAAGAGTTACAAGTTGTTCAAAATCAAAATATTGATATTTCTCATTTTGAAGAAGATATTACTAATTTTAAAGAGAGCTTTGGACGTAATTATCGACTCGCTAGTGAGAAGTTCAAAAAAGCAATCGACGAGATTGATAAGACGATTGATCATTTGCAGAAGACGAAAGAAGCATTACTTTCCAGTGAAAATAATTTACGAATTGCCAAAAATAAGGCTGAGGATTTAACTATCAAAAAATTGACACATCATAATGAGACAGTAGCTAAAATGTTTGAAGATTTGAAACAAAAACAAGACCAACAATCTTTACCTGATGGGGAAGAAGAGTAAAATTGATGTCAAGCTGATGACTTTTTCATTTATCTTAGATTATACTTGACCTATAGTATAGTTTAGATGGTATGATAAAATTGGAGGTGATGATCGGTCGGTGGTGTTTTATAGATAGATAGAGTGTAATATTTAGAAAGGGGAGATTAAGATGAATATTTATCAATGTAGTCAAAAGAAAATGAAAAAATATATTAAAGCTTTTCGTAAAACGGAGTATGGTAGAACGGTATTTTGTTTA
Source organism: Candidatus Alloscybalousia intestinigallinarum (assembly GCA_018716115.1). GTDB lineage: Bacteria > Bacillota_I > Bacilli_A > RF39 > UBA660 > Alloscybalousia > Alloscybalousia intestinigallinarum. The sequence goes on along the minus strand of DVKF01000037.1, from coordinate 1,935 downwards.
GCTTATTCAGTGCCAGCTATTGGTCTATTACTATTACTTATTGTTTTGTTTAGTTTAATTATTTGGAAATGGTGTTTATATTTCTTCTTTTTGTCGTTACTCATTCCATTTTTACTTTTCTTCGTTTTGATTTCATTTGTGGTTGGTAGTGCTTATTATTACCGGGAATTACGAGAATTTATCTTGACTAATTCAAAGAAAGATGACGATAAATAAATTGGGAACTAAGAAATTAGTTCTCTTTTCTTTGGGTGGGTGTTTTATTGACAATTTATGGAATTGCCGTTACAATGAATATAGTAAGAATAAGAATCAAGAATAGGATAAGGAGAGGGTATTTGTGAATAAAACAGTATTGTTTTTAATTAATGGGCTAGGAATTGAAAAGGCAGATTCTTGTAATGTTTATCATGAAAATTTAATGCCTAATATGGATCGATTGATGAATGAGTATTTATTTACTTCTCTTTCTACTACAACATCTGATTATAGTAGTGGATATCAAATTTTTAGTATGGGTAATGCTGAACCATTAGGATATTCATTTTTAGAAAATATGATCGAGGAAAATCAATTTGGAACCAATGCTAATTTTAATGCTTTTAAAGAATCACTCCGTAGTTTAGAAGGAGCGATGCATGTCTTTTGTTTGTTAGATGATGAACAAGTAGTAGAACATTTAAAAGGTTTTATTCAAGCCTTAGGATTAGATCCAAATAAAAAAGTTTTTGTTCATGTCATTTTCCCTCAAAAATCAATAGATGACTATAAACGGTTGATTAAGATTTTAAATAAATTGAATTACGATTCGTTAACACAAATTAAGATTGGAATGATTTTTGGTCAATCGATTATTGAACAACCGGAACGGGAAAATGAATTACTAGATTTAGGTAGAATGTTCTTTCGAGGAACTGGAGAACGGTGGAATGAGTTAGATAAGAAGTTAGAATCTTTATGGAATACTAAGGTTCTTCCTCGTGATGCGAAAGGTTTCTGTGTGACAGATGGTTTCTCATTACATGATAATGATATGATTTTTGTATTTAATTATGAGGGAATCGATTGTGATCGTTTGTTGCAGTTGATTAGTAATCCACCAATGTCTATTACGCATTCTATTCATACCCAAACTCTTCGTTTTCATTCCTTATTTCCTCTTCGTACTGCTTTGCAGATTCCTTATATTTTTGAAACGTTAACGGCAGAAGATTCGATGGCTAAAGCTTTAGAACAAGCTGGGGTAACGGCATTAGTTTTAGCTGATCAAGCAAATATTAATTTAATCTATTTTATGGCTAATGGGTTAACGATGAAAGCGCCTAATGATAGAGTAAAATTCGCGGTGACGGATAATAGTATTTTATTTTCCCAAGAGAAGATGAGCGCAATTTTAAATGATCCTAATTATCAGGTAATCATCATTAACCACCGAGTGGATCAAGCTACTTCTGTTGAAGAACTTCAAACTAAATTAACGCAAATTGATCAAAATTTAGCAATGATTAAGGATATTTGTTTTGGTAAATACACATTGATTGTTTCTTCTTTATTTGGAATGAAGAAAGAACTACCTATGGCGAATAAAGAAATGGGGTTAGTAAATTTCTTTGGTTCAGTACCGGTTATTTTGATTGATCAACGTTATGAAAAAGCTTTATATAAACTTGGCTATGGATCGATTTATACGTTATTAGGAACTGTAATTCGTTGTGCTAATCCGGAAAAGAAATTTCCTACTTTGTTAAAGAAAAAAGACTTTTTAACTAGATTGTTAACTAAAAAATGATTTTTGTAATCATTTTTTTCAGAGTGTAGACAAACCCCTAGATTTTTTTCTAGAGGTTTTCTTCTGAATAATTTTTTTAGCGACTTTGAAAAAAAATCAAATAATTTATGAAACCATAAATAATAGATGATAATGTAAGTGGTTTT
>DVKF01000036.1 GCA_018716115.1 Candidatus Alloscybalousia intestinigallinarum | reverse complement strand
CTTTATATTTTTCTTGTTCTTTCATTCTTAATTCTACCTTTCTCATTTATGTCACCTCGGTGACATATTATATAACAGTGAGACATTTTCGCAAGTTAACACTTAAGACATTATCACAAATTAATCATACTGTTTATTGTTTGCTAGACGTTTTTCTTTACTTTTAGCGCTTTTTTTGTTATAATAGGCCCTGTTTTAAGGAGGGGTCAACTTATGACAGATATAGAACAATTGAAATTTATTCACGAGCTTTCTAAAGATGTTAGTAGTGATGAATTAATTTCTATTTTAAAGTATAATGTTACAGTTGCTTCTGATATGAGAAAAAAGTGTGAAATGCTATCAGAATTAAAAGAAAGTGAAAAATTGACTGATTCTTTATCAGAAGAAAATCAAACCACAAATATAATTGATGCGGATAATGATGAATTGACCGATGATTTAGAGGATCTTTATGCTTTTTACTATAGACCAATTTTAGAAATTGATAGTGCTACATCGCAGTTAAGACAACAGATTATTGATTTATTACCAGATGTAAAAAATAAAAAGTTTTTTAATATTGTCGGTAGAATTCAATTAGAATTATTTGCATCTGAAAAAGAATTTTTAGATCTTTTAAGTCAAGTAAAGGGATCTTTAAGTGGAGAAGATCTCACTTTTTCTAAGCAAATAGAAGATGAAATAGCTTTTTCTCAACAGAAAAGAAAGATAATAGAAGATTATGTTTCATCAATTAATCAGAATTTGAATATAGAGGATACTGTAACGGAGTTTAGTTCTAATCATTTAATTTATTTACCAACTATGAATGGAAATTTATATGTTAATAATGATTTATTAGCCATTCCAACTGATTATTATTCATCTTTTAGAAATTTATTTATTTCTATACAGAATGGAACGTTTAAAGGATTTAAACGTTTAGTTGGTGCCAATAATATCGTAGGAGTTAGTGAGGTAAAAGATTATCAAAGCCGAATTGTTTTTGACCGAATTGGTCCAAAAAGTTTTGTTATATTAGATACTTTTGTTAAAAAAGTAGGTATGGATAAAGAATATATGGATTCATTAGCTGGAAGAGTTGGTATTTATCGTCGGATGAAATCTTCATTAGTACAAGCTATTCAGGATCCAGACTATATTCAAAAACATGATGAATTTACTGAGGATATCCTTAATTCTTTAGATGAGAGAAATCGAGAAAAAATTAGAACAATTGGAAAGATGTAAGGGGGAATAAAGATGAAGAGTCAATTAGAGAAAAAGATCTTGGAACAAATTAATTTATTATCAGAATCAGAAAATTATCCAGTAGAATTAGATTATTTAGATGAATTTTTTCAGGATTATTCAGGAATTCATAAATTTTCTTTTTTTCTCAGTCATTCATTGGATCAGCTATTATTGGTTATCGTTGCATTACATAAGGAAAAATTTCCTTGTATTCCATTAGAAGATGCTTCTATGAGTGAATTCCCATTTTTAAATAATCCACATAAATATATTTTAAAATCTTTTCATACTGTTTTTATCATGAAACAATTGAATGTATTCGATGATTTTATTTGTTTTTTAGAAAAAGGAAAAACTAATTTTGTATCTTTTTTTAAAGAAATGGTAGGAAAGGTACTTTCTAATTTAAATGGGCAAGTGGAATCTGCTGAGCTCTCTCAGTTTTTTCCGGATTTTTCATTATTGATCACTAAGCATTTTGAATGCTTTATACCTATTTGCTATTTTTTAGAAAATATTACTGTTGATGAATTTTCTATTTTTGATCCATTTTTGAAACTTATCGGTAATTCTAAAGAGGATGATGACAAAACTCCTGTAGCACTTCTTCAGGAAGTTCTTGATGATTTTGATCAGCTTTATCAACAATACATTGCTTTAGAGAGAAAATGGCGTGTAGAGGTAAAACAGAAAAGAATGATGAAGAATCATTATCAAAATTTTTTAACTCGATATTCGAAACTTTTTAAAACTAAAGAAATAACTTGTTTCGAAGAATTAGCTCTTTTATTACCTGATGATGAACTTAGAAAAGAATTTTTAATCGAAGTGTTTAACCATAATGATAAAGACTATACGAAACTTGAACAGGAATATACAAGACTTAATGAACATGCTTTATCACGTTATGTCGAACTATTTTCTACCTATCATTATTCTTTTTCTGATTTAACTGTAGAATTACAGAAATCTGTTCAGGATATGCCTTATGACGAATGTAAAAAACGACTCAGTATAATTTCTGATTTTCATCTTCAAAGTTTAGAAATAGTAGTTACTTTTCTTCTTCATTATGATGAGGGTAAATTAAAGAATATTTTGTCTTTATTAGAGAAAAATATTTTATCAGTTAAGAACTTGAATGAATCTTATTTATTACTTTGTCAGGATAAAGAGTATATGACTTTAATGACGAATATTGCTACTATTCAAAAGAAGGGAATTCGGGTAGATAAATTTTCTTCGCAATTAGATGTGTTGTTTACAGATCCTACTTTATTGGCAGAAAATCTTAAATTATTACAGGATTATGGATGTAGAGTAAACTCTCGTAAGGTCAATGATTTTTCCATGTTGAAAGAGGAGAACTTACAGGATAAATTAGATTCTTTCTTAGAAGTTGGTTTAGCGGATTTAATGATTTCTGATCCGGAAATTTTAAATGCAGATCAGAACTTGGTAGAACGTATTTTGATTTTTAAAGTGCTTGGTTTTTCGATTATCGATTCGAAAACTGGTAAATTACAAAGTGTGATTTTGAATTCTAAAGAGTTCTTTGTTGATCAAAATAGGCTTTCTACTTATGTACAATTTATTCCTGTTGATTTATCTACAGTTGATGAGAATGAGTTAGTGGATCAATCACCATTTGTTTACCGTTATGGAGAGAAATTAATTTCTAAAAAAAGATGGGAACGTTATCAAAAACAAAAAGTTAAAACGTTGTAAAAGAAAAAACGACAAAAAACACCTTGTCGTTTTTCTATACTTAGATTGGTGATTTTATGCAAGTAAAAATATTTGATATGGAAGATGAAAAAGATTTAGAAATGGCAATTAATGATTTTTTAACTGAAGATATGGACGTGATTGATATTAAATATCAGGTTTCTTCTAGTATTTATAGTGAAGAACAGATTTATTGTTTTTCAGCGATGATTGTTTATGTACAAAGGGGATAGCTATGGTATAATAGTTAAGAATTAGGAGTAAGCAGTTTATGAAAATTTATAAAAAGATTTTTAACATGCTAAGTAAAAGACAAAAATTCAATTTTGTTGTTATTATTTTTATTATGATTATTTCATCTTTACTTACGCAATTATTACCGTTATCAATCGGGAATTTAACCGATACTATTTTAGCTCAAGAGGAATTATCTTTCTTAAATATTATTCCTTTTTTAGCATTTATTTTAATTGTTACAGTTAGTAATGAGATTATTAAAGTAGTTAGGAGATTATTAGTAGAAGATACTTCTACTCGATTTGAAAAAGAAGCTAGAAGTAAGGCTATTTCTGCAATTTTACATGCTCCTCTTGCTTATTTTAAAAAGAATATGACTGGAAATATTCACGGTAAATTAAATCGTAGTTTAGAGGGAACTACCAAATTACTTAAGTTAATGTTTATGGATTTTGCTCCAGCTATTTTTAATGGCATTGCCGCAATTATTATTATTTTTTCTAAATTGCCTCTTATTTTAGCTTTGATGATGCTTTTGGTCATTCCTATTGGTGTCATTATTGTTTTTCGACAAATTTCTACTCAAAAGGGAATTCGGGTAGAATTAATGAATGAGAAATCGAATATGGATGGAATCATGGTTGAGTTAATTAATGGAATAGAAGTGATTCGCGTTGTAGATAGTAGTAAACAGGAGATTACTCGCTTTGATCATAAGTCTGAATATTTAAGACAGAAAGAGATGAAACATCATCGCAGTATGGCTTTTTATGATTGTTTAAAGTTTATTAATGAAGCGGTATTTGAACTGAACCCCAAAAGTTGGACAGTTTATAAATAGTTTCTAATTAGAGGATTGTAACCTGTAATTTACAGGAGACAATCCTTTTAATTTTACTTTAATTCTATCATGATTATAATAATAAATATAGT
>DVKF01000035.1 GCA_018716115.1 Candidatus Alloscybalousia intestinigallinarum | reverse complement strand
CAAAACGAAACGGTAATAAAAGAGTACGTGAAAAATCAAGGTAAACAAGTTACGGAATATAAGCAGTTGCATTTAGTGTTGAGTAGCATCGCTGGAAAAGATACCCCGTAGCTTGCTGCGGGGAGTTTCATTGATTTTTGTTGATTAATGCAATCTAAAAGGGACTTTTCATATGGAAAGAAGTGTGGTATAATTACGTCCATGGGGATGTTCAGGTTTCGACAGGATCAGCTGCGCTTAAACGGCAAGTAGATGGCAATCTTAAAATGCGTCAGTTAAAATAACTGGAAACAAATATCAAATGGCTTACGCTGCTTAGTTAGCATATAGTGTAAGGCTCTTTTAAAAACTTTACCTGTTGGTTTTTATAAAGGGCTCGATTTTAACAGGTTATATTATCTCTTTGTTTCGGAGGGGTAATGAATTTTAGAAACTAGCTAATATAGTGTTTGTTGGCTAACTTCTATATTAGTGAATTTGCTTAGTCAACTAAACTTGTAGATGTTTTTGCCTCGCTGATTTTGGACAGGAGTTCGATTCTCCTCATCTCCACCATAGGAAAATTAGTCGAACTAATCGAATTTAGAATATACTTTCAGTCTGAAATATGGCTGATTTTTTTTGTACGTAAATATGCACTGGTAATTTTGATACTTTTGTCAAAATACCTAGGGGTTAAATATTTTTCATTATATAATTGAGAAAAATTTTATGTTATAATTATTGCAGTAAATATCTAAAATAAGTGTGATTTTAAATACATTAATTTAAAAAAACAGAAAGGAACATCCAATAATTGTTGAAAAATATCGTAATTAGATGATATGTGAAGTTTTATGAAAATAGGAATAGACATAGATGGAGTTTTAACAGATTTTGAAAAATGGCAATTGGATGTTGGCAGTAAATTTTTTCTAAAATACAATAAGAATGTTGTAGTTCCAGATGGATATGATAGTGATATTGTTTTTAATGCAACAAAAGAAATGGATTCTGAATTTTGGAGTAGGTATTTATATGATTATGCACAAAATGAACCGGCAAGAAAATTTTCAAGTGAGGTCATTGATAAATTAAGAAATAAAGGTTATGAAATATATATAATAACAGCAAGATATCTTACAGATAAAAATGATGATTCAGGAAATGAAATGAGAAAAATTTTTAAAGAGTGGCTAAAAAGCAACAAAATTAATTATGATAAAATAATCTTTACCTCAGAAGACAAACTTGAAATATGTAAAGAAAATAGTATAGGTATTATGATAGAAGATAAAGTTGAAAATATTAATAATATATCTAAAATTATACCAGTTATATGTTTTAATGCAGGATATAATAAAATGTGTAGCGGTAAAAACGTTTTTAGAGCATATTCTTGGTATGATGTTTATTATCAAATAACAAATATAATAGATAATGAAAAGACTATTTCAGATTAGTTTTGATACTTTATTATTATCTGTAATACCTATTATAATATGGAATGCATTAGGATTTATATTAGAAAAAAATTTGGTTGTTATTTTTTCTCTTACATATCCAATTCAATTTTTATTTTCTACACTTTATTATATTTTTGCTGTAGGACCTAATATTACGGCAGAAAAAAAGAGGGATCAAAATATAGTTTACTCTAATATTTTTTTAGGGATATTAGTAGGAATATTAGTTTTATTATTATTGGTTTTTAACTGCAATATTTTTCTTTCAATAATGAATGTTGATGTATCAGTTTTTAAGATATTTACAATCTATTCTTTTTTTAATATTTTCTATTCTTATGTTCTTAAACTTGTATTAGAAAAATTATACTTTGATAAAGAAAATAAGAAAGCTAATTCAATAAGTATATTGTTTAATACTATTAATTTATTATCAATAGTTATTTTAGCTATTATCACTAAAAACCAAATTATAACTTCATTTGTAACATTAATTATAATGACATTATCACTGTTTATTATTTTGTTTTTTAATATCAAAAAGTTTAAGATTCACTTTTCAATTTCAGATAATATTAAAAATAGTTCTATTGGAATTGTTGAAAATATTTCAATGTTTATAATTTATTTTATTGGTCATATTAACGCTTATTCTTTTGGTATGAAATATATATTAGCTTCCACATTTGTTGGCATTATTACTGATACACAGTGGGATATGATATATGCAATTCAAACAGTAGTACATATAGATGTAAGTAAAGATAACTTTTTATTTAAGGAACATTTAAAAAATGGATATAAATTTTCATTCATACTTATTTTATCTTCAATTATAATGTCATTTGTTTTGTATAAATTGTATACTCCAAATATAACTATATTTTTAATTTGTTTTTTTGTTCAAATTATTTTTATGTTATTTTTCCCAATTATAACAATAAGACAACATTACTTACAAATAAAATCTAAAGAAACAAATACTAATCCAACATTGCATTCTGGTATATCAAAAACACTTAGAACAATATGTTCATTCATTCATAATCCATATTGTACATATATAGGACAAATAGTAGAAATGATTTATAATTATATTTATACTAAAATTGTTTCTAAAAGGATTTCTGAAATTAGATAATAAATTTAGTTATGAGTGTTACAATAATCATTTTATATAAAAGCTGTAGATAGCTTTCTCAACGGTACCATAAGGAATTTAGTCGAACTAATTGACTTTAAATATATGAAAGGTTAATTTCGGTTAACCTTTTTTATATGCTTGAAAGGAAACTGATAGTTATGCAGATAATAAAGGAAAGAATTACAATAAAAACAATCGATTTTATAATTCAATTCCTAACATTATACTGAATGAAACACTTTTTATTTTACAATATTTTTTAATGTATAAAAAAACGACTTTGTGTTAGAAATTTAGTATAATAATTACAAAGAATTTAACTATGAATTATATATTTAAATTAATTATTTTCTTGGGTTTTAAATGATACTGAATTAGAAGAATTGCGGTCAAAAAATTTGACCACAAATTATAGTAAAATGTCTATAAGTAATCCTCGTGTATTTACAGAACGAGGTGTAATGATGTTAGTTACTATTTTAAAATCTGATGTTGCAGTAGAAGTAAGTATTAACATTATGGATGCTTTTGTAAAATTAAGAAAATATGTTTTAAATAGTTTAATCAATAATGAAATGTTAATAAATCACGAAAATAGAATATTAAAATTAGAAACTGCTTTCAACAAAATGCAAGAGAAAGAAAAGATTAGAAATTCTATATGATTTTTGTAATATTATTTTAATATTTAGAAATGGTAGTATCAGAAGATAGGCAATGTTAAGATGATGCTCATTATTTATACAGAATAATTATTAATCATATAATTTTTTGCGTTTAATTTAATCACTTGGAAAAAGTGAATTAGTAGAATTGATAGTTAGATTTGTTTATGAGAATAATTGATCATGTTAAATTTGTTGTTTTATGTATTTTGTGTTATTATAGACAACAATAAAAAAGGAGTGTTTTTATTGGCTACCAAATTACAAAAAATGAAATGGGATTTATATTGTTTTAAAGAAAGATTTTTATTAATCTGGGGACTAAAAAATGGTTTGATTATGCCTTATGACGATGAATTAATTGAAAAATTAAGAACAATATATTATGGGGGAATACCTGCATCGGTACTATTATTATCTAACAGTATGACAAATGGTAATTGCTATGAACGAGCACTATTAATGTCTGGGGCTTTTTTAGAAGATGAAGGAGACGTTCAATTACTTTATGCAGCAGTAGATAGTCTGAAATTAAATCCAAAATTTATTTGTAATGATCCCTTATACTCAGATCATTGTATTGTTGAAAGAGTAACAAAAGAGGGAAGACATTTAATCTATGATGCTTCAACAGGATTTATTTATGATAAAAAATTATATTGGTTAATGGAAAATCCTAAAGTTAGAAAGGTCAATGATAAGGAAGTTATTCGTAACTTTATCCAAGATGAGGAGTACTATCATCCTGAGGATATTGAGAACGATAAATACGCAGCACCTTTAATTTTATCTATAATTGAAACAACTTTTGGTAGGCCTAATGAGATGTATTCAACGCCAAGTATAGAATTATTACAAAGAGAAATAGAGTATTATAAAAATAGGATTAATTATGATGCTATAGTAGAAGAAATCGATCAAGATATGAGAAGACTAGGATTAAAAAGGTAGAAATGAATAAGATAATAATCTAAAATGATTATACTTGGAAATTTTTAATATGTATTATTTTTACTTCTTAGTCAGTTGACTTAAATTAATGAAAAGTATTATTTGGAATTGTATCTTAGAGAACTTTAAATAGTATGTTAAAATTCTTTTGTTTATTTGTTGGTGAAGCAAGGAAAACTATAATTATTCTTATTTATAATTCATTGAATATTTAAATATTATATAATATGAATGAGAAGTTAGAGAGATTAAAAGATATTAACACGGAAAATTTGATTTGGGTTATTTATATCGGGATTATTTTACTAAGCTGGTATGCAAATAGTAAGGAAAAGAAAGCAATATTGTATGATGATGAAGTAAGTAGAAAAGAATATCAAAAATTGATGATTTTAATTTTTTCTATTTTAGTCGTTATTTATTATTCTTTTGCGAAAGATAGTTATGATGATTTGCTTGAATTGAGTGCTTGTGATTCTCTTAAAAAGAAAAATTTGACTAAAGCTTCTTTTTTAGGTTCTTTTTTGGTTTTACTCAGCGGAGTTATTTTTTTAGGAATTGCGATTCTCGATGAAAATATCGATGTAGAGATTGCTTTTAATTGATTGTTAGAAGAGATATCATTTGTTGTAAGGAGTGAGTCCGGTGGAAAAAGACGAGTTAAGAAATTGCTTATTTGAACGTTATTTCGAAGTACAAGAAGGCATTAAAGCAATAGATTTTGTTTCTAGATTATCTTTTATTTATGATTTGTATCATGAACTTAATGGTTTATGTGAGAAGAATATTGAGTCTTTTGATTGCTTTGATTCTATAAAAAGTATTCAGCAGGTTGAATATCAGTCAAAATCATTTTTAATTTTGAAAAAACAATGCTGGGATTATGTAGTGATTGATATTAAAGAGAAGAAAAGTATTACGGAAGAACAATTTAAAACTATTTTTGATGAAGATTTTTTTGTAGAAAACTTTGGGGAAAGAAAAGAAAAAGATAGTAAAGTATTTTCTTTGTTTTATGATGTAGAAGAGTATCGGGGAAATATTGAAGATTTGATAGACTTTTATTTTAGAAATAGACAAGTTTTTAATTTACCAACAAGACTATATTATCGCCTTGATTTGAAAGAAGCATGGACTTATTTTTCTATTTATTTAGCTCAAGGTACAGCTCAGCTAGGATTTCAGACTCCTGATCAGTTTTTATATGAACAATTATTCTTACGATCTGATTTAACCCCTTCTATGATGCAGGATGCAGTAGGTAGAATTGGAAAAGAAAGAGCACAAGAAATGTTTGGTAAGATCAAGGAAATAAGATTACCTGTGCAAATTATTCCAGAAGCTTTACTTTCTTATTTTGATTTATCCTTGCAAAATAAGGGAATGAATTTAGTAGAAAATCAGAAATTAAAGGTTAAAAAATTGATTTAAATATCTTTATTAATCCTATTTGAAATCTTTATGTTCAACATCATACGTGTTATACTTATAGTGAGGTGGGTTATTTATGGAATCTTTAAAGAGTGCTTATCAAACTGTTGTTGCTGAAAGGCAAAAAATTCTAGATGAAATAAAACAGTTAGAGAAAAATGAAATAATTAAACAATATATGAAATTATGTGAGCAAAATAGAAAATTAACTTTAAAACAAGAAGAGTTGACGATTCAATTATTGCGCGAAAAATATCAAAGTTGTGATCATATTTGGATTACTTCTCGGGAAGATTATGATCGCTATGAAGGTAGACGTTATCTTCGGCGGGGATGTATTAAATGTGGACTTGACTATTCCGCAAATGATCCAGATAGTTCTATTTTCTACACTGAATCAGGAGAAGTTATGCGCCAGGTGATTAGGGATAGTCGCTATGGTCATCAACTAATGTTAAAAACGAGTGTAGATGCTATAGATATTTATTGTGATTTACAGTTAGCTAGGGCGATATTTTCGAAGTTGAAAAAATATCATCCTGATTGTAGTGATGAAGAATTGGTTCATTATCTTCGCGTTGCGTTAGAAGATATTAGAAATATACAAGTATCTGATGAGAGAAAAGAAAATCGTGCTAAACGTTTATCTCTAGGTTCAAATTTTCATTCTTGGGATAGTTCTAGTATTAAGCGGAATTAAAAATGATTTTTTTGAGTATTTAGAAAAAGAGTTTTGTTTTTAATGTCTATTTTTGGCAAGTTTCAAAAAAAATAAAACAATTTTTCTTTTTTTTTCTCTTTTATCTGTTATACTGAAATAGAAAGTAGGTGTAGTGTATGAAATGTGTAGCTATTGAGGGGGCTAAGCAATTAGTCGTAAAGGAAATGGCTGAACCAGTCAGTCAAAATGGTTTTGTGGTTGTCGATGTTAAGAAGGCAGGAATTTGTGGATCTGATATTCATTACTGGGAATCAGGACAACCTGTTGGGTTAGTCATGGGACACGAATATTGTGGAGTAGTTACTGATCCGGGTTCTAGAGAAGATTTAAAAGTAGGAGATAGAGTAACCGCTTTACCAATTTCTCCATGTGGACATTGTCCAGCTTGCTTAACGGGTAATCCACAGTATTGTCGTGAAACTTGGACGTATGCCACAGGGTTATCTTTAACTAATCCAGGTGCTTTTGCGCCAAAGTTAGCAGTTCGCTCTGATATGGTGTTTAAAGTTCCAGATAATGTGACGGATGAAGAAATGGCTATGGTTGAGCCAACGGCAGTCGGATTACATGCGATTCATTTGGCAGATATTAAAGTAGGTGCTAAAGTTTTAGTTGTCGGTGGAGGAATTATTGGATTAGTTTCTGCTATGTTTGCGAAAAAAGAAGGTGCTAGCTATGTTGCCGTTTCGGAAACGAATCGTGCCCGTGGGGAGAAATCAGTACAGTTAGGCGTTGCGGATGAGTACTTAGATGCAACAGATGAAAAATTTCTTGAAACCGTAATGACAAAGACTGGTGGTGGTTTCGATTTAGTTATCGATTGTAGCGGAAATTCAGCTGCTGTTACTAGTTGTCTTATGAGTACTAAACCGGGAGGTACTGTTGTTTTAGTCGGTGTTTCTTTAACACCAATTACGATCCCTACTGTAGTTGCTGTGATGAGTGAATTAACAGTAAAAGGTGCTATTGCTTATACAAAAGAAGAATTCCATACTTGTATTGAATTAATTGCCAATAAGCAAATTGATGTTTCTAAGTTTGTTTCTAAAGTAGTTGGATTAGATCAAGTACAAGCTTCTTTTGAAGAATTAACATCTGGTCAATCTGATTCGATTAAAATTTTAGTTGATCCTAATCGTTAGTCTTATTTTAATTAAAAATTTATTTAAAAAAACAATACAACCTATTTTTAGGAGTATTGTTTTTATTTACTAGATATATTTTAAATTTGATCAGGCTTTGTTTATCATAAATATTAGAAAAAATGTATGCTTTTTATCAGGTTATTTTTCTTTTATCATCTTTATGTTATAATGAAGATGACTATAGGTGATGAAACCGATGTGTAATTTTGCTGTTTTGACTTTGTTTTTATTCACTTCATTTATTTGTTGGTTTTATTAATAATAGTCAATAGAAGATTATTTTATTTTTAATATTTTTCTAAATTAATATATACCATACAGAATGAATTTTTCCTTAGTATTAATTTTTAATTTATGTGAATTTTGTAGAAAATAAGAATGTTTACTAAGTTGTTCTAAAATGTATATTTCTTGTATGTTTTTTCTGCCATTACGAATAGTTTAAATTTATTCTTTTAGTGGAATTTATTGTTTATCTTTTTTTGCTTTGTGATTTCGAACAGTATTATTTTAATAAACGAGAAGTTAAAAATTATCTTATATTCAAAATAATAGGAAAATGATTAATTAAACTATTAAAGGTTGGTTGAAGTAACATTTTAGAAATTGATAAAATTTAACAAGTATAATTGTATCTTATTGATGGTGGTTAATTTTAGAAAGATGAAGAAGCAAAGTTGAAATCAAGATAAAAAGAGGAGAAAAATATGGATAGAAGTCATAGTGGTTATATTGAAGAACGACAAGATTATGTATTAAAGGAATTAGAAAACGGTAAAAAAATTACTGTTCGTGATTTGCAAATGGAGATATTGGATATTATGGATGAAATCCATAGGATATGTGAAAAACATCATATTGAATATTTATTGATGGCTGGTAGCGCTTTAGGAATCTGTAATTACGGAGGATTTATTCCTTGGGATGATGATATGGATATTGCGATTAAGAAAGAAGATTGGAATCGTTTTATTCAAGCGTTACAAGAAGATTTGAGTGATCAATTTTATTTTGATTGTTATGAATTAGATAAACGCTATAATCCTATTTCTGGTCCAATGATGAAAATTAGAAAGCGTGGTACTTATATTGAGGAAGTAAATACTTTGCTTAAGAATCGTTGTCGTCAAGGAGATGGTGTTTTTGTCGATGCAATCGTTTATGATAATATTGCTGAGAACAAGTTTATTGATGAAGTAAATCGTACAGTGATTAAGTTAGTCATGCCATTTATTGTTTTATTGGATAATTTACATATTAATCCAGTACCCCTTAAAAATTTTGTCGTGTGGTACAGTAATCGCTATTCTAGACATCATGAAAATAGTAAATTGGTTTCTCAACCTATATCTGTTCCTTGGGAAAAATTTCTAAAAGAACCTGTTTTTTTGAAAGAAGATGTCTATCCAGCTAAAAAATATAACTTTGAGGGTAGAATGTATTATTCTTATCATAATATTGAAAAAGTAATGAGGGAGTGGTATGGTCCTAATTGCTTAAAAAAATGGGACGGGAAAAAATGGGTAGAGACATTACCTGTTGAGAAGAGAAAACCTAAGCATGTTAAAGATATCAATTTAGATGGTGAAGGACCGGTCTCTTAGAATAAAAATTTTTATTCTAAATACCTTGTTTTTGTGGTAGAATGAATTATAAGCATAAAGAGGTGTATTATGGAGGAAAAAAAGAAGAGAACTTTTCATCGAAAAGAGAAAAATAAAGACGAAGTACAAGAAAATAACATCAAAAGTGAAGAGATAGAAGAAAATGAAAAAAAAGATCAAGAAGAAGATTCTCCGGTAAGAGAGATTATTGTGGAAAAAAAGGTTGGCTTTAATTACTTAGAAGTCATCTTAATTATGATTATTACTCTTATTATTGGTGGCTTTTTAGGTGGTTTTGTCAATCAGTTTATGGCGAAGACTACTAAAAACGAGTCTGTTACTGTTTCTCATGAGTTTCAAGAGTTTTTAGATACTTATGAAGATATAAAAGAGAATTATTATGAAGAAATTGATGAAGGCGAGATGTTGAGTGCTGGGATTAAAGGTATGATTGAATATCTTGGTGATAAATATTCTGTTTATATGGACGAAGATGAAACCGAAGATTTTAATGAACAAGTAGAAGGAAAGTATGTAGGTATTGGTACTGAGATTATGCAACTAGAAGATGGTAGCGTTATTGTTTCTAATCCCTTTGAAGATAGTCCTGCAGCTAAAGCTGGTTTACAAGCAGGGGATGTCATTATTCGGGTAAATGATATTGATGTTACTGAGATGTCATCTTCTGAAGTTTCTGATTTAATTAAAAAAAGTACGGATTCTAAAGTAAATATTACTGTTCGTCGGGATGATGAAGAAAAGACATTTACTGTTGAAAGAGAAACAATTGAAATTGAATCGGTAGATTCTTCTGTTTTTGATGTTAATCAAAAGAAAGTCGGATATATCTATATTAGTATATTTGCGGCTAATACTTATCAGCAATTTGAGCGAGCGTTAGAAACATTAGAAGATGAAGGTATCGATTCATTAGTGATTGATGTCCGTAGTAATTCAGGTGGATATTTAGATTGTGTTACAGAAATAGCTTCTTTATTTTTAGGAAATGGTAAAGTAGTTTATCAATTAGATACCAAAGGAATTGTTGAAAAAGTATACGATCAAACAAAGGCTCAGCGCGATTATCCAATCGCTGTATTGATTAATAGCAGTAGTGCTTCGGCATCAGAAATTTTAGCAGCTGCTTTAAAAGAGTCTTATGGGGCAGACGTAGTAGGTGTTAATTCTTATGGAAAAGGAACAGTACAACGTGCATATCAGTTGGAGAACGGGGCAACCGTAAAATATACAATTCAAAAATGGTTAACTCCAGATGGTAATTGGATTAACGAAGTGGGCGTGGAACCTACTCTTCGCGTAGAAATGAATACCGAATATTATCAAAATCCGAGTGACGAGACAGATAATCAATTACAAGAAGCATTGAAAAAAGTGGCTGAATAAAATTTAGTCCTTTTTCTTTTATATTTTTTAGCACTCTCTATTGACAAGTGCTAATTATAGTGATATAATGTGTGGCAGAAGGGGTGATAGATATGTATCCTAATATGGAAAACAATGAAAATGTTTTAGAAAAATATGGACGAAATATTACGGAAGATGCTAAAAACGGGAAAATTGATCCGGTTATTGGTCGTGATGAAGAAATTCGTAGTATTACACGTATTTTATCTAGAAAAACAAAAAATAACCCAGTATTAATCGGTGAGCCTGGTGTTGGTAAAACGGCAATTGTAGAAGGTCTTGCCTTACGTATTATTAGAGGAGATGTTCCTAATAGTCTAAAGGATAAGACGATATGGGAACTTGATATGGCCAGTCTAGTAGCTGGTGCTAAATATCGTGGTGAATTTGAAGAGCGTCTAAAGAATGTACTTAATGAAATTAAGAAGAGCGAAGGCGAAATCATCATGTTTATCGATGAAATTCATACGATTGTAGGTACTGGTGCGGAAGGTGCTATGGATACTTCTAATATTTTAAAACCAATGCTTGCTCGTGGCGAAATTCATGTAATTGGTGCTACAACCTTAAACGAATATCGTAAATATATTGAAAAAGATGGTGCTTTGGAGCGACGCTTTCAAAAAATTAAAGTTAGTGAACCTACGGTTGAGGATACGATTACTATTTTGCGTGGTTTAAAAGAACGATTCGAAATCCATCATGGAGTTAATATCCAAGATAAAGCACTCGTTAGTGCGGCAGTTATGTCTAATCGTTATATTACGGATCGTTATTTGCCAGATAAAGCTATTGACCTAATCGATGAAGCTTGCGCAACGATTCGTGTTCAGATGGATTCTGTTCCTAATGAACTGGATACCTTAACTCGTGAGATTATGCGTCTACAAATTGAACGTGAAGCCATAAAAAAAGAAAAAGATGAATTATCGAAAAAACGAGTAGAGTCTATCGATGAAACATTGGAAAATCTTAAAGCTCGCGAGAAAGAATTAACGGAAGATTGGGAAAAGGAAAAATCGATTAACGATGATATCAAAGCTAAGAAAAAGGAAATTGAACGGACTAAGTTTGCGTTAGAACAAGCTGAAAATGATTATGACTTAGAGAAAGCAGCTCGACTTCGTCATGGTGAACTTCCTAAATTGGAAAAGGAACTAGCTGCGCTTAATAACTTAGAGAAGAATAAGATTTTAAGTGATGTTGTTACTTCAGAAGATATCGCTCAGGTGATTTCTAAGTGGACAAATATTCCGGTTAGTAAATTAATTAGTGGTGAACGAGAAAAACTTCTTAATTTAAAAGAAAATATGGAAAAACGTGTCATCGGTCAGAGTGAGGCAATTTCGCTAGTTAGTGATGCTATTATCAGAAGTCGTAGTGGCATTAAAGATCCGAATCGTCCAATTGGTTCCTTTATCTTTTTAGGACCAACGGGTGTCGGTAAAACAGAAGTGGCTAGAACTTTAGCTTACGAATTGTTTGATGATGAGAAGCACATGATTCGTATCGATATGAGCGAATATATGGAAAAGTTCTCAGTATCTCGTCTTATTGGTTCTCCTCCAGGATATGTTGGTTATGAAGAAGGCGGTCAATTAACAGAAGCAGTACGACGTAATCCTTATAGTATCGTTTTATTTGATGAAATTGAAAAAGCGCATCCAGAGGTATTAAACTTATTACTTCAGATTTTGGATGACGGTCGAGTAACGGATTCAAATGGTAGAACTGTTGATTTTAAGAATACGATTATTATCATGACGAGTAATTTAGGAAGTGAACATATCTTAGATGGTAACACGGATAAAGTAATGGATGATGTAAAAAAATATTTCCGTCCGGAATTTATTAATCGTGTTGATGAAATTATTGTCTTTAAACCATTAACGAAAGAAGTAATTTCTAAGATTCTTGATAAGTTAATTGTTGAATTGATGGATCGTTTACGTGATGATAATATTCATCTTGTATTAACAGATAAAGCTCGTAATTATCTTGTAGAAAATGGTTATGATATTACTTATGGTGCTAGACCTTTAAAACGTTTAGTTGGTCGTACAGTAGAAACGGCATTATCGCGGATGATTGTGGAAGATCAAGTTCATTATGGTGATACTTTAATTATCGATTATCAGGATGATTGTAACAAAATCGTGGTTCGTAGAGATGACTCTACTTCAAAAGATAACAATCGGTTAGAAGATTAATTGGGTAAGAATAAGGGGAATAAGTTTCCTCTTTTTCTATGCTTGAAAAATTATAGAAATAAAGTTATAATTTATGGTAGTTATGGGGTGTTTGGATGAAAATAACAAGTAAATGGTTTTTCTTCTTTTTAGCTTCCCTTTTTACCGTAAGCTATATCTTTTTTTCGTCGCGCCTTATTTTTTCATGTGCATTTGTTAGTTGGATTTTATTTTTGATTCATTTTTTGCGTCTAGAAAACACCAATTTATATATTAGTTTTTTCTTGGCTATTCTCTTTTTAGTTATTGGTAAAGAGAAATATGCCTTATTTTTACTTGTAATTACTGGACTTATTTCTCTTTTAGAAGAGTCTTTACTTACATTTTTGGCGAAACAACGTATTCATTCTTTTCCCAATGATAATTGTTTAATTACTTTGTATGATCAAAAAACAAAAAATTGTCATCCTATTCCACTTAAAAGTGTGAAAGAAGGAGACATCATTGTCTTTAAAGAGAACGAAAAAATTCTAGTTGACGGAATTATTTTTCGAGGAAGAACGCTTCTAATGAGATATACTAAAAAACTAAGTGTCAAAAAAGGCGATTTTGTTTTGGCAGGGGACCAAAATTTAGATAAAGAAATCTATGTTCAAGTTCAAAAAGAAGTTTCTGCTTTAATTACGCTTAGAAATAAAATCAATCTTGATCGTAGGGAACATGCTTGGTATTATAGTATTCCTTTTTGGTTTTCTATTCTTTTTTTCAGTTTACTCATTGCCGTATTTATTTTCTTAATTGTCCATTCTTTTTCTAGAGTTTATTTTATTTTTACTTGTTTATTTATTCTTACGGTCTTACCTTTTTCCTTTTTGTTTCAAAGTATATTATTATTGATGAGTATTCATCTTGAAAAACAAGGAATTTACGTTCTTCGTAAGGCTTCCCTTTTCGATTTGTTTTTTACTCAAAATATTCTTTTTACGAAAACAGGAATTTTAACTTTGGGTGATTTTTCAGTTGCTAAATATGAGACGGAAAATGAAGAAGATTTCTTCTATTATTTAAATTGTGCGATGGATAGTCGGGATGATCATATTGCGAATTGTATTCGTGCATATCGACAAGTTCATGTAGATAAAAGTAGAATTCATCATCATCAATTTCATGATGGTGGTCATTCTTTTGAATATTTAGAACACAAAATACTGGTTGGTAATTATGCTTTTATGGAAGAAAATGATATTGTAGTCGATAAATTATTTGATATCGGTACCATTTTATATGTTGCTGTTGACGGAGAAGCAATCGGGGCTATTGTCATTGCTGATAAGATTAAATTGAGTTTAAAAGATGATTTGTTGGCGTTAAAGCAGTTGGGGGTAAAACATTTTGGTACTTTTTCTCATGATGATGAACGAGTTGTCTATGCTGTTTCTAGAACTTTAGGAATTAAGGATAGTTATTCACGATTAAATGAAGAGCGTTGGCGGTTTTGGTTACAGTACTTTACCCAAATGTATGGTAGTAAAACCTTATTTATCAGTGATAAAATTGAAGAAAGATGGACTGAGGTTACTTTGTTGATGAATGGTATTTATTCATGTCAATTAGAAAATAGTGATATAATGATAGTAGATAACGACATGAGTAAAGTAGTCTATTTGTTTCGTTATTGTTATTTAATCAAAAATGATCTAAAGAAGATAGTCAAAAGGTTAATCTTTAGTAAGCTAGTTTTATTGTTTTGTTTTCTTTTTGTGGTAAGAGATTTTTATTTGATTATTTTGTTAGGATTTCTATTTCATTTACCAATTCTATTTTGGTTATTTCGATTGTATTATGGAAAAAGGAGAGGGTAAACATGTTACCAATTATCGATGTTGCGAAAAAGTTAGAGTTAAGTAAAGAAGATATTTATATGTATGGCGATACAAAAGCAAAAATTTTAAAGCAAGTTACTCCTAAATCAAATAGTCATTTAGTGTTAGTAACCGCGGTAAATCCCACTCCGTATGGGGAAGGGAAGACGACTGTTAGTATTGGGTTAAATGATGCGTTAAGAAGGTTAGGAAAAAGTTCACTTGCTGTTCTTCGTGAACCTTCTTTAGGACCGGTATTTGGCTTAAAAGGAGGGGCAACTGGTGGAGGAAAAGCCTCTATCATTCCTAGTGAGGATATTAATCTTCATTTTACAGGAGATTTTCATGCGATTACGGCTGCTAATAACTTGCTTTGCGCTGCTGTGGATAATCATATTTATCAAGGAAATGTTCTAAGAATTGATCCTAAAACAGTTCGAGTAAGAAGATGTTTGGATGTCAATGACCGTAGTTTGCGAGAAAATTTTGATATTACGGCCGCTAGTGAAGTGATGGCAATTTTTTGTTTAGCTACAGATCGAGAGGATTTACGTAGACGCTTATCTCATATTTTGATTGGTTATAACGAGGATGGAGAGGCAATTTATGCTAAGGATTTAAAAGTAGATGGAGCGATGTACTTATTGTTAGAACATGCATTTTATCCAAATTTAGTCCAGTCATTAGAAGAAAATCCTGTTCTTGTTCATGGGGGACCTTTTGCCAATATTGCTCATGGTTGTAACAGTATTGTTGCAACAAAATTAGGTTTGGGGCTTGCTGATTACGTAGTAACAGAAGCTGGTTTTGGTAGTGATCTTGGTGCTGAAAAATTTCTTAATATTAAATGTCGTAAAGCCGAATTAAAGCCCAACGCTATTGTTTTAATTGCGACGGTTCAGGCTTTAAAACATAGTGGCATTGAAAATTTACAGGCTCATATTGATCATTTGAAACAATATTCTGTTCCTTTTTGTGTTACAATCAATTGTTTTTCAAAAGATAAGGAAGAAGAAATTCAAGAACTTGTCGATTTTTGTCAAAAACAAGGTGTAAAGGCAATTGTTTCTTCTGCTTATCTGGAAGGTAGTGCTGGCTCTCTTGAACTAGCGCAAGAAGTGGTTCATCTTTGTGAAGAGTCAAATACTTCTTTCCAATTTTTATATCCATTAGAAGCAAGTATTACAGATAAAATAGAAATATTGGCTAAACGTGTCTATCATGCCGGAGATATTCTCTATCAAGAAGATGCCAAGAAGAAACTACAAGAGATCGAACATTTAGGTATTTCTCATTATCCTATCTGTATTGCTAAGACGCCATATTCAATCAGCGATGATGCAAAGAAATTAGGGTATCCTAAAGATTATACTTTAACGGTTCGCGATCTTTCGTTTCAAACGGGAAGTGAGATGATCATCGTTCTTTTAAATAAGATTATTACGATGCCTGGTCTTCCTAAACAACCTAATTATGAATCTTTTGAATAAGAAAAGAAGTAAGCAGATGTTTACTTCTTTTAGTTTGAAAATATTCTTAATCCTTTGGGATAATGATTTTTTAGCTTTCCTCTACTTGCTTTAAATCCTCCAGTTGGGCATTCCTCTATTAATAATACTCCCCAACCATCCATTATATTTTCAGCTTCTATTTCATAACCGTTTAGATATTGTATTACTCTAGGGTCATCTTTCTTTAAATTTAATTGGTTTTTCATTTGTTTACCAAAACTAGTAAACAATTGATGATGAGGAATAAACCGATTTTTTTCGATAGTACCTAGAGTGATTCCTGCACATAATACTTGATGAGCAGGAATAGGAAAGTCCACTTTTTCAAAGTAGATAATTTTTTCTTTATACTGATAAATGTGATCAGGAACTTCTATTAATATTTCTTTTAAAGCGGGGATGACGATCTTTTTTTGTTGGGCAGTTAATGGTTGAATGGTACTTTTGATGTTAGATTTCCCATTTTGTTTTTCTTGTTTTTGTAGTACCGCTACGAATTGTCCTTCCCCCTTACCTGTATAGGGATAAAATCTGCGACAGTTTTCAGTTGTTTGCTGATTGTTGGTTTTAACGCCTGGTTCGGTTACTTTTTGGATACTTTCTGGAACCGGTAGTATTTGATAAGAATGGTGATTTAGAAATTTTTCTATGATATCTTCATTTTCTTCTTTCGCAAAAGTACAGGTCGAATAAATAAGATATCCGTCAGTTTTCAGACAGTCATTTATGGTTTCAAGGAGTTCTAGACTACGTTTACTACAATGATCTACTGCTTTTAGACTCCATTCTTGAAGTGCTTGTTCATCTTTTCTAAACATTCCCTCTCCTGAACAAGGAGTATCTAGAAAAATATAATCAAACGTATTAGGGTATAAATCTCTTAATTGGTTAACCTGAAAATTAGTTACTAGGCAATTAGGTATTCCCATTCTTTCTATGTTTCCTAATAGAATTTTGGCTCTCGTAGGATTTACTTCATTTGCGACGATTAGCCCGGATTTTTGTAACTGATTACTAATCCCAATTGTTTTTCCTCCAGGCGCACTACAAACGTCTAAGATAATACTGTCTTTTTTAATCGGTAGAGAATTCGCTACAATCATCGCTGAGGGTTCTTGAACATAATAACTTCCTGCGTGGTGTAGAGGATCTTTACCCGCTTTTAATTCTTCTTCTATATAAAAACCGTTAGAAGTATAAGGAATGGGCTCAATTTTTGTGGTGAATTTTTGTTGAAAAGTTTTTGGATCGATTTTTAAAGTGTTGACTTGTAATCCTCTAATTGGCTCTTTTTCATATTCTTTTATCAAACTTTCCCAATTTTTTCCTATTATTGGTTTTCTTGCTTCAATGAATTCTTTTGGTAAATTTATTTTTTCTTTCATTTATCTCGCCCTCTTTTTTGCCTTTTTATTATAACAAATTTTTTTCTCTGATTAAAGAATCTATTTTAAGAACAAGTATAAGATTTATCATTTTATTCATATTAAAAATGGTGATAGAAATGTTTGTTTTATCTTTACAAGACTTATTTAAATTAGAAAATTATTTGGATATTTTTCTTCGCTCATTTATCTCGTTAGTGGTTTTGTTTTTGATTACGGAAATGATGGGAAAGAAGCAGATTAGTCAACTTAATCTTTTTGATTATATTATCGGAATTAGTATTGGTTCGATAGCCGCTAGTTTAAGTGTCGATGACTCAATTGACTATTTAGATGGAATTTTGTCAATTGTTGTTTATGGTGGTTTTGCGGCATTAGTTTCTTTGATTACGACTAAAAGTATTTGGTTGCGTCGCTTTTTTACAGGTACTCCACTAGTATTGATGGATCATGGGAAACTAATTTATGAGAATTTAAAGAAAAGTAAGTTGGATGTTAATGATTTTTTACAGATTGCAAGGGAAAATGGATTTTATGATATTAGACAGATTAATTGTTCTATTTTAGAAACTAGTGGAAAAGTTAGTTTTTTACCTCGAAGTAAATATCAACCAATTACGCCTAATGATCAAAAATTAAAAGTATCAGAGAATGGGTTGGTTTGTAATCTGGTTATCGATGGGAAGATTATGCCTAAACATTTAAAATACATTCACAAGGATGAGAAGTGGTTGCTTACTCGATTAGAGAATATGGGGTATAAAGATTTATCTAATTTATTATTGGTTACTTGTGATAATCAGGAAAAATTAGCGGTTTTTCCTAAAGAGAAAATGACGGATAAAATCGAAATCTTGGAATAAAAAAACTACCGTTTGGTAGTTTTAAAATTCTTCTTCTACGTATTCATTTAATGGTTTTACGCGATATTTTAATTCACGCATTTCGAAAGTTCCAATAAATCCTGGCTTGGCACTGATTAAATCAGGGATACGGTTAACAACAGTTGCACAAGTTAATTCAACGGTAGATGGTCTATTGATAACAAGGGTTGTATTTGGTTCTCCTTCAATTGTCCATTCGTTTTTATCGAATTCATCTGGAGCGTAGACTTTACCTACACATTTGGATTCGATAGTAATTCCTTCTTCTGTTTCGGTTGTAACTACTGCGCTCATTCCAGTTGCGTTTCCTGCTTTAACAACCATACCTAAAGTAGAAGAATTAATATCTTCTGGGTAGGTTTCAGGAACACATTTTTGGGTTTGACTTTTTACTGTGAGTCCTAATTTACCGCATAACCAACCATTTACATTCCACATGTAACTTGGAGCGTAGTTACCACTATTGATAATGGCTTGACGTTCTTCATCAGAGATTCGATCAGCTGATGCGACTTTTTGATCGAATTCTTCTAAAGTTAATCCTGCTCCATGAGCTTCCGCTAAAGCGATTCCATAGTCTTCGACATTGTACCAAGATTCACCTTTAATTTTGGTAATTTTATGGGTAGAAGCGGCAATTGCACTGATAAGTTCTCCCCAATAGATATCTTGGTAACCACTTCCAGCAATTGTACAGTTGTTTTTCTTAGCCATTTCATCTATTTTTTGATATAGAGTAGGGTTTGAATTTTGGCAGAAGAATGCCTCTTCACAAGTCGTAATTGCGTTAATTCCTAATTCTGCACAAAGCATTAACGCATCACCACATTCCGCAAGTAGGCTTCTAGTCGTGATAATACAAGCATCTGGTTTTAATTCACTCATAATCTCACGGGCTTTGTCGATACTAGAAACGATTACCCCTTTGTTTTCGCATTCCATGATCTCACCAATATCTTTTCCGATAACGGCTTCATTTACATCGAAAGCGGCAACGATTTCAGCTCCTTTTTCATAGACATAGCGCATCGTGTATTTTGCCATCTTTCCTGTTCCATATTGAACGATTCTAAGTTTTCTGTTATTCATGATTTCCTCCTATTCTTGATACATTTAACTTACTATAGATATTTTTTTATTTCAAGAAAAAGCTATCGTTTTTTTTCGACTTTACTCCTTGATTGACAAAATCAAAGAACGCTGTCCTGTTTTTTTCTATGTTGTTATTGAAGCTAAGAAAAATATAATCTATAATATTAAGTGTTAAATAGCATAGATAGAGTGAAGAAATTAATAAGAGTAAATAGTAGGGAGGAAGAATATGAATAGACCAACATTAATTGTTAGTTTAATGATTATTGCAGGAACGCTAATTTTAATGGGTGGAAGCTATGCCTATTTTACGGCTATGGCTACTTCCAATGTGCAAGGTGCTGAAAGTGGAATCTTAGAGTTAACTTATCAGACAAATAAAAATATTACCTTAGAAAATGTTTTTCCAACCGAAGAAATAGAAACTGGGGTTCATCAGTTTGCGATAGAAAATACTGGGACATTAGAATCAAGATATTATCTTTACTTAGATAATATTGTTCTTCAAAAAGATGGAACGGATACACAAAGTGGGAATTTGAAGTGGAAGTTGTATAGATCGGATGAAAGTTATAGTAAACAGTCAAAAATAGCAGATGGTGATTTGATTACTGGTAATCATACGATTGAGTTAGCTACAGGTATCACCATTCAACCAAGTGAAAAACATTATTATATTTTAAAAGTGTGGTTACAAGAAACTGGTAGTTTGCAAAATGAGGATCAAGGATTAAGTTTTGGTGCTCAAGTAGTTGCAACAACAGAAAAGAAAGCAATTAATAAAACGTTAGTTGCAGCAATTAAGCAACAGGCAGTATTAGATAATATTCAAAGTACCTATGTTACAAGCTCTACTGGAATTGATTTTAGTCAAATTTCAAGTGATTCAAATGGAAAAGGACTATATATTTTACATGAAACAGAAAATGACAGTTATCCGATTATGTACTATCGTGGTGCCGTAGAAAATAATCATGTAAAGTTTGCAAATTACTGTTGGTTAATTGTAAGAACAACGGAGACAGGTGGAGTCAAATTGGTTTATAATGGTGAACCGGATAGTAATGGGCAATGTAGCGCAACAGGCGATAGAACTATTTTACGCGGATCTGCCTTTAATAGTGAGGATGGGGATAATGCTTATGTCGGATATATGTATGGCGAAGTAGATTCGGAAAGTTACGAAGCAACTCACGCTAATATTCATGATTCTACGATAAAGAGTACAATTGATGAGTGGTATGGGGATAATATGGTAGATTATACTGATCGGTTGGAAGATACAGTATGGTGTAATGATAGAAGCCTTTCCCCTGATTCAGCAAGTGCCGGAATGGGAAAACTGAATACTGGTTATGGGGCGGATGCACGATTATATGTATATCATACTCCTTCTTTAGAATGTGTGAATGAGAATGATCGTTTTACAGTAAGTAGTGAAAATGGAAATGGAGCATTAACTTATCCAGTTGCCTTGTTAACCGCAGATGAGATCGTATATGCTGGTGGAGTTAATGGTGTTGATAATAACAATTTCTATCTTAATAATGGAAATTATTGGTGGTCTTTATCTCCTTATTCCTTTAATGGTACTAACGCAACCGTATTTGATTTGTTTTCAACAGGTAGTCTCTATAATTATTATGTCTTTAATACATTGGGGGTTCGTCCTGCTATTTCATTAAAATATGGTGTAATGATACAAAGTGGTGGAGATGGAAGCAAAGAAAATCCGTATGTTATCGTATAGAGTTATATTATTTAATTAGTGTAGTTTTAATATTATTGATGTTTATTAGAATTACACTTTTTTCTATGCTATCTTACTTAAAATGTGGTATGATAAAACAACGTTTGGAGGGGTGGATATGTTAAGAATATATAATACAGATGTAAAAACGGATTCATTTGATACGTTGAAGAAGATTAAAAAGGGTTGTTGGATCGATTTAGTGAATCCTAATCAAGAAGATATTAACTTTTTAACGGATTCTTTAGATGTCGATACTAGTTTTATTAGTTATTTGTTGGATGATGAAGAACAACCTCGTATTGATTATGATGATGAAAATGATATTAAGATGATTATTATTGATGTACCGATTCGAGAAAAAAAGAAAAATATTTCTCGAATTACTACGATACCTCTAGCTATTCTAGTGATTAAAGACAGTTATATTGCGACAGTATCCTTAGAGGAAGTACCACTTTTAAAAGATTTTAAGCAACAGAAAGTAAAAGAATTTTATAGTTATAAAAAGACACGTTTTATTATTCAAATTTTATATCGGACGGCTTCTTTATATTTACGATATCTGAGAAAGTTAAATCGAGAAATTGAAAAAGCGGAAGAAAAGATGTTAAAGGCAACTAGTAATCGTGATCTTGCACATTTACTTAGTGTAGAGAAGAGTTTAGTTTATATGACGACTTCTTTAAAATCTAATGAGGTTGTATTAGAGAGAATTTTAAAGGGGAATGTGATTGATTTATACGAAGAAGATAATGATTTATTAGAAGATGCGATTATCGAAAATAAGCAAGGAATTGAAATGGCTAATTTATATCGGGAAATATTAAGTAGTACAGCAGATTCGTTTGCGACGATTATTTCTAATAATTTGAATACGATTATGAAATTTTTAGCGGGAATTACGATTGTGATTTCCATTCCTACGATGGTAGCTTCTTTTATGGGAATGAATGTCCCACTAGGACCGATTATGGAAATGCCCTATGCTTTTTTGATTTTGCTTGGTATTTCTGGAGTTTTATCTTTAGTGGTAGCATTTATTTTAAAAAAGAAGAATATGCTGTAATGATGTAGTATATCCTTAAGTTTTATGGTATAATGGGAATAAGGAAGTGAGTGCTATGACGGTTGTTTGGTTAATTGTTTTTTTACTTTTAGTTATTTTAGAGTTTGCAACGATTAATTTGGTTTCTATTTGGTTTGCTTTAGGTGCCTTAGTTTCGTTTTTTGTCAGTTTATATGTGGATAATGCGACAATTCAAGTAGCTATTTTTGTTATTGTTAGTTTTTTGTCTATATTACTTACCAAAAAGTTCGTCCAAAAATTGCGTACTAAAAAACCAGAACGTGTGAATTTAGATCGTGTTATTGGAAAAATTGGAACAGTGACGGAGAAGATTACTCGCTATAATCCAGGAGAGGTAAAAGTTGGTGGTAAGAGATGGACTGCGGTTAGTGAAGAGACAATCGACAAAGATAGTCATGTAAAAATTTTAGCGATTGATGGCGTGAAATTAGTAGTTGAAAAAAGTAAAACTGATGAATAAGATAGAAGTATAGGAGTTGATAATATGGGTTGGATAATTTTAATTATTATTTTATTGATTATTGTATTTGGTGTTAAAGTAATACCACAATCGAGAGCTAAGGTTGTTGAACGTTTAGGAGCTTATCATGCCACATTACAAACAGGAGTACATTATGTGATTCCTTTTGTCGATAGAGTGGCATCTGATGTAAGTTTAAAAGAAATCGTGAAAGATTTTGCTCCACAACCGGTGATTACGAAAGATAATGTTACTATGCAGATTGATACGGTTGTTTATTTTCAGATTACAGATCCTAAATTATATACTTATGGAGTAGAAAATCCTGTTAACGCGATTGAAAATTTAACGGCAACGACACTACGTAATATTATTGGTGAACTAGAACTTGATCAAACGTTAACTAGTCGTGATATCATTAATTCAAAAATGCGTTCTATTTTGGATGAAGCAACTGATCCTTGGGGAATTAAAGTGAATCGTGTCGAAGTAAAAAACATTATTCCGCCACGTGATATTCAAGAAGCTATGGAAAAACAGATGCGAGCTGAGCGTGAGCGTCGTGAGAAAATTCTACAAGCTGAAGGGGAAAAGAAATCTGCTGTATTAATTGCCGAAGGAGAAAAAGAAAGTGCCATTTTAAGAGCAGATGCGAAAAGAGAAGCACATATTCGTGAAGCAGATGGTGAAGCACAAGCCATTATTAAAATTCAAACTGCGCAAGCTGAAGGACTTCGTTTATTAAAAGAAGCCGGTGCTGATGATGCGGTATTGAAACTAAAAAGTTATGAAGCTATGGTTCAAGTCGCAAATGGGCAATCTACTAAAATTATCGTGCCAAGTGAACTTCAAAATTTGGCTACGACAGGTACAGTTTTAGCGGAAACCTTAGAAAAAACATCAAAAAAATAAAAAGTATAAATAATTGTTTTTTTGCCAAACTATAAATGGTGATGATGATGACGAAAAGTAGATATCAGTTTTTGTATTTACTTGGTAAATGTTATTACCGCGATGTAGAAGAACATTCCATCAAATATAGATAGGTGTCTTCTAAAAAAGAGTACTATGCTTGGTACTCTTTCTTTTTAATTTCTATTAAATAGGGGGCATTGGGATTATCATCATTTCGATAGTAGGTTACCTTTTTGTTTTTAAAGTACTCTTGTAACGCAATCGATTCTTTTTTTCCTTCTTCGTGTCCTGGATAGACAGTAATTAGTAAGACGCCATTTGGATGAAGAAGTTCTATACTCTCTTTTACGGCTTGAATCGTTGTAGGTGTTATAGTAGTAATTGTTTTATCTCCAGTTGGTAGATAACCTAAATTAAAGGTAATTAAGCTGATTTTTCCATGTTTCTCTTTTAAAATGTTTTTCATTTGATTATGATTATTTTGGTATAAAATTACATTATGAATATTATTTTCTCGGAGTTTTTGCTTGGTATTTTTTATTGCTTGGTCTTGAATATCAAAGCCATAGACAATTCCTTTATTGGCTAGTTGAGCAAGATATAATGTATCATTTCCGTTTCCTATCGTCGCATCAATAATTAAACTATTTGGTTTGACATAATAGTCAAAACGTTCATGGACACGGTTTAGAATTGATTTTTGAAATCCTTGATACGTATGTCTTTTGGCTAGGCATTTATCAATGTCGTTTAATACACAAACTTTTTTTAATACCCAATCAGGGGCGATTAGTTCTTCTTTGTCAGGATCTCCAGTTAGCCGGTGAATCACAATTTCTGGACGAAGTAGTTCTAGCTGAGAACAAACAATGTCGACATATTCTTCTTTGGTTAATAAGGGAAATTTTTCTTTTTCATAAATATATGCTAAAGCAGTATTTTTAATCACATGTAACATATGAATTTTTATTCCTTGAATATCCAATTTATTTAAGTATTTCACTGTTTCCAACATCATCTCTTTGGTTTCACCAGGTAGGCCGTTGATAATGTGGACAACAACGTTTAAGTTTTCTTGACGTAGGCGTTTTACCATCTGTTCAAAACAAGCTAAATCGTGACCACGATTAATAAGACGGGATGTTTTTTCATGAATCGTTTGTAGCCCTAATTCAATCGTAAGATAAGTTCTTTGGTTTAAGTCTTTTAAATATTCAATACATTCTTCACTTATCGCATCTGGACGAGTCGCAATACTTAATCCTACTACGTTATCTTGTTTTAAAATTGGTTCATATTTTTGTTTTAAAACTTCGACGCTAGCATATGTATTGGTGTTTGCTTGAAAATAGCCAATATA
Source organism: Candidatus Alloscybalousia intestinigallinarum (assembly GCA_018716115.1). Classification (GTDB taxonomy): domain Bacteria; phylum Bacillota_I; class Bacilli_A; order RF39; family UBA660; genus Alloscybalousia; species Alloscybalousia intestinigallinarum. The sequence continues at coordinate 10,012 of DVKF01000035.1, read as the reverse complement.
TAAACTGTTTGGCCATTTTTTATTCATTTGTTCTTTAATCTCTTGAAATTGAGTTACGATGTCTTTATTTACGGAACCGGCAAAGTCACCACTACCACTTTTTGAACAGTAAATACAACCACCTGTTGATTTGGTACCGTCTTTATTGGGACAGGTGAATCCACCATTTAAACTAATTTTACATACTTTTTTTCCAAACTTATGTTTATAAAAATAATCTAAACTATGGTATCGTTTATTTGAATCGCTATAAATAAATGGATTTCTCATACTTTCGCTTCTTTCTTCTTTCTTATTATATCATAGATTGAAGTTATTTTATTTTGCTTTTGTGTCTTGTATTCATAGTTGTTATCGATTATAATAAAATTAGTATAGGAGGTATATAATGAAGTGTAGCGATTGTGGTTATGATTTAAAAGAAGAGGATAAAAAATTTCCTCGTTGTGGTAAAGAAGTAAATGCTTCTCATGCAGAGAAGAAGCCAAAGAAAAATCATACAGTTATGATTTTGGCTATTATTTTATCGGCTGTTTCTATTGTATTAGTAGCTATTGGATTTCAAAAATTTTCTAGCCCTAAGATAGTGATGTTACAGAGTATTTCTAATTTTGCAGGAAATATGAAAGAAGCAGCTGAAATGTTAGAATCTAATTTTATGGCTCAACTTAGTGATCAAGACAAAGTTAAGGTAGATGGAACATTAGAATTAGAAGTAGATCCTAGTTTAGGTCTTAATATGGATCCTTTAACAATGGATTTTGTTTATGCGGAAGATAGCAGTAAGAAAAACTCTACCATTGATTTATCTGTATTAATGGGTGAAAACGGATTATTCGATCTAGATATGATTATGGCTGATAGTAAGTTGTATTTTGATTTAAAAGAAATCACAGAGACTTATTATTATACTGATTTTGACTATGTTTCTTTATTTGAGGATGTAGCAACAATTGATTACTCAAAGTTAATTGATATTGTAAAAGATAATTTTACAGAACAGATTGATCAAGATAAAATTGAAAAATCCAAAGAAGAAATTAGTCTTGGAGATAAAGAAAAAAATACAACAAAATTGTCTTATCGAATAACGAATAAAATGATTAATGATACATTATCTGGCATTTTAGAAGATATAAAAAACGATAAGAATTTATTAGAAAACTTAGCCAAAATGAGTGGATTAACAACAGAAGAGTTTAGCGCATCCATTGATGAAGCTCTTGATGGAATGGAAAATATCGAGGCTGAAACTTATTTCTACTATAATGTTTATTATTATGGATTTAATAATATCGTAATGGAAGAACTTGCTGATGATTCTACTTCTATTCAATATTATCATTATGATCAAACCAAGGAATTTGTCGTTTTGTCAGAAGGACAAGAAATGTTCTATATTCAAATGGTAGAAAACGGCGACAAAACAGATATTGATGGAAATTTAGCTGGATATACTTTCTCTGGAAGTTATCAAGAACAAAAAAATGGATTAGTTATGGATTTAACTATAAATATTGGTACAGATCAAATCACATTATCATTAGTGTCTTCACGAGAAGATAGTGCTGAACAGTTTCATAGTACAGCAGAAATCAATCTAACTGGTAATCTTCAAGGAGTAGATCTTGGAGAAGGAATGACCGTTCGTTGTGATTTAGTGTATACTTATGGAGAAGATGTAGAAATTCCTGATCTAAGTGGCGCTAGAGATGCTAATGCGATGACTGAAGAAGAAATGAATACGATTATTACCAATATTCAGAATCATCCATTCTTATCGATGGTATATGAAAGCTTGATGAATAGTGCATCTGAAACGGATAATTACGATGATTCTATTTATGAAGATTATACCAATGAGGGTTTAGATTTATTACAAGAATATGAATATTCTTATTAGAATTTAGAAAACATAAAAAAAGAAAGAATACTGATTGTAGATTTCAGTATTTTTTCTTTTGTACATGATGAATGAACAAGATTTTATATGATATAGTAGAGCCGATTTTAGGAGGAAATAATTATGGAAAAAAAGGATATTTTAACGCAAGCTACGAATTTGAAAAATCGAGTTCATGGTATTAATCAGTGGATTAAAGAACATCCAGAAGTGACCGATCCTAATATGTATGAATATATCGATTGTTTAGCTCAATTTGGTGAAATCGCAAGAGAAATGACACTTTACTATGATGAAAATGGTTGGCCAAAAAAAGAAGGTAGTGATGAAGGGTTTACTCACTATGAAGTTTGGAAGTGTGATCCTGAACTTACTGCTTGTTTCTTAGAATTAAAAGAACTCAAAGAGATGCGTAAAATTGGTCAAGAGGGTTTTGGGGCAATGACGATTGATCCTATGATTCATGACTATTTAGCGACTTTAGAGTATCGTTGTGTAGCTGGGGAGTATAAGATTTCAAACCAACCTAATATGGTAGCTTTAAAACGAGAACTTCTTTGTAAATCTTTTTCCATTCCTTTTTATATTTGGCAAGTAAAAAGAATGGAACCTGATTATCAATATGATAATATGACAGAATGGAATGGAGTATTAGCGATGTATGATCAATATAATGTGAATAGTCCTATCGAAGACTTGGTTGATGATTATATGGGACCACAATTTGGTTATTTCATTGAACAAGTGATTGATAGAGTTAACCAAAATTATAAATACAAAGGAACTATTTCATCTTTAGTAAAAAAGAAATAGTTATTGGATAAGGTATTGAGTATACTTACTTAGTATCTTTTTTTGTTCTATTGGTTTAAATTAATCGATTAATATTACGAATAGAAAGAGGAAATACTCTTTTTTTTTCAAGATGAATATGGTATGATAACTATAGTATGATAAGAATAATAGGGTGATAATATGAATGAAAAAAGTGTAGATGAAAAGAAAATTGAACTTGAAAAATTAAAAGCAAAAGAAGAATCGGTTATTAAAGGTCAACATTATCGAATTAGTGTTTTAACGGAGAGATTACTTCGCTTAGAGTATAGTCCAAGTGGCGTATTTTACGATAATAAAACTCAACTAGTTTCTTTTCGTAATTTTGAAAAGCCACAGTTTGAAGTACAAGAAGATGAACGTTATTTAGTCATTAAAACCAAGTATTTTTCCTTATCTTATAATAAAGAGAAAAATTTTGATGGTGGTAAAGTTGTTCCTACTTCTAATTTACATGTTGACTTAGTTTCTACTGATCGTACTTGGTATTATAAACACCCTGAAGTTAGAAATTTAAAAGGAATTTGTGTTGGCTTAGACGGGTCTGAGGAAGACTTAAAACTTAGAAATGGACTTTACTCTTTAGATGGGTTTGTTTCTTTGGATGATAGTAATAATTATATTTTTGATGAAAATGATAAGTTGATTAAACGTAGTGAAAAAGGAATTGATCTTTACTTATTTATGTATGGTAATGATTTTTCTCTTGCGTTAAAAGATTATTTTCAATTAACAGGATATCCACCTATGATTCCAAGATATGCTCTTGGTAATTGGTGGTGTCGAGATTTAGAGTATACAACAGATGAAATTATGGATGTAGTTAGTCACTTTGAAAAGTTGGATATTCCAATTTCTGTTTTCTTATTAGATAAGGAATGGCACATTCGTAAAAGTAGCGATAATCAATTACTAGATACTGGCTATACTTTTAATAAAGAATTGATTCCTGAACCAGAAAAGTTGTTGAAAGATTTACACGAAAAGAATATTCATGTTGGAGTTCATTATGATCCAATTAATGGAATTTTTCCTCATGAGTTACATTACCCAGAGATTGCGAAATACTTTGGAATAACCGACAATAAAATTATTGCTTTTGATCCGTTAAATCCTGTGCTTTTAGATGCAGTGTTTAAGTTTTTGTTGAAGCCACTTCGTGATATGGGGGTCGATTTCTTCTGGAATGATTTTAAAAAGACCGATACTGGGTTAGATAATTTGTGGTTTTTGAATTATTATCTTTTACGAGGCGACCCTAAAGATCTATCTGTTCGTGATGTGATTTTAGCGCGTAGTACTCCACTTAATCCTCATTTACAAGCCATTACTTATACTGGTAAAACTATGGTTGGTTGGGAAAGTTTAAGAAAAATTCCTATGTATAATCAAAACGCAGCTAATGCGGGGGTGTCATGGATTAGTCATGATGTGGCGGGTAACTATGGTGGTACTGAAGAAGAAGAATTATATATTCGTTCCATTGAACTTGCGACATATAGTCCGATTTTGCGATTCCATGCTCCTCGTGGACGGTATTATCGAAGGGAACCTTGGCGTTGGAATGCTAGAACTCTTGAAGTAGTTGATGATTATTTAAAACATCGTCATCGCTTAATTCCCTATATTTATTCAAAAGCTTATTTATATCATCATGATGGTATTCCTTTGATTAAACCATTATATTATGATAATCCATGGGTATATGATGATACTAATTTTAAAAATGAGTATTATTTTGGTGAATTATTAGTTGCTCCTATTTTACAGAAGAAAGAAATACTAATTAATCGTACTGTCCAGAAATTTTATTTACCAGAAGGTGTTTGGTACGATTTCAAGACTGGTAAGAAATTTCCAGGTAAAAAAGAACATATTTCTTTCTTTAGAGATGAAGATTATCCTGTTTTTGCGAAACGTGGAGCAATTATTCCGTTAGATAATTCGCATAAAAAGAACTTTACTGGTAATCCAGATGCTTTAGAGATTCATGTTTTTCCTGGTGAAAACAATGTCTTTCAATTATATGAAGATGATGGCGTCAGTGATATGTATAAGAGTGATAAGTTTTTGATTACACAGATTGACTATAATTATCTTCCTAGTAATTATACGATTATTATTCGTAATATTGCGGGTATGCGAGGGATTGTACCAGATTATCGGGATTATAAGATTCGTTTCCGTAATACGAAAGAAGCTCAGGACATTCTTGCTTATTTTAATGATACGGAATTAGAAACAGTCTCTTATGAGGACGATACTGATTTTATTATCGAAGTTAAACAAGTACCTAGTTATGGACAACTTACGATTAACTGTAAGGGTAAAGATATCGAGATTGACGCGGTTCGTTTAATCAATGATGATATTGATAGTATCTTACTTGATTTACCAATTAATACGGTATTAAAAGAAAAAATTTCTTCGATTATGTTCTCTGATTTACCATTAAAGAAAAAACGTATCGAGATTAGAAAGCTACGTAAATTCAATTTAACGAGTGAATATATTCGTTTGTTTTTACGGTTATTAGAATATATTAGTCAAATTTAGAAAAAAAGTTGTACATCTTTCTTTTTGGGTGTTATAATAATGTATATTTCGTGTTGAAGTGGAAGTAGTAGTAAGATAGAAACTTTTAGAGAGTCTATATTTGGTGAAAGTAGGTAGTGGAAGTCTTATGAACTTGTCCAATGAAGCGAAATCGGGTAATTCCGTTAACAAGTAAAGGGTATAGGCATATTGCTTATAAAATAAGGTGGTACCGCGATTTTTCTCGTCCTTATGGAAGGGAAAAATCGTTTTTGTTTGGAGGAGTAGAATGGAAGATATTATTTATTTTTTCGGAATTTTTGTTGTACTCTATATTCTTTTTTACCTGTTTGTGGTAAGAAAAGCTAGGCGAAATAGTAAAAAGGTTCCTGTTGAAGTACAGTATTTGTTAATTCGCTATAATTTAGATACGAAAAATTTTCGTTATAAACAATTTATGAATACAGTAGCGTTAGTGGCTAGTTTTGATATTTCTTTAGTCGCAACAATTGTATTTCATATAGACGGCTTTATCTGGCAATTGTTATTTGGCTTTATTTTCTTGGTACCAGTCATATTACTTTCTTTTATGTTAGTAGGAAAGTATTATCAGAATAGAAAAGAGGATTTTGATTTAGAAAAAGAAGAACAGTTAGCGGAAGAACAGGAGCGAAAGCGAGAAGAAAGAAAGCAAAAGAAAAAGAAACGAGGAGGAAAGAAATAGTATGGATATTCAAAAAATAGAAAAAAAATGGCAAGATTATTGGCGGGATCATCATACGTTTGAAGCGCATATCGATCCTAGTAAAGAAAAATATTATTATTTGGTAGAATTTCCTTATCCAAGTGGAGCTGGACTTCATGTTGGACATGTCAGGAGCTATACTGCTTTAGATGTATTAGCGCGTAAGAAAAGAATGATGGGATATAATGTTTTGTTCCCAATTGGTTGGGATGCCTTTGGGGCTCCTACTGAGCAGTATGCAATAAAGAATCATATTCATCCAAAAATCGCAACTGAAAAAAATATTCAAACGTTTAAAGGTCAGATTCAAAAACTTGGTATTTCTTTTGATTGGTCAAGAGAATTTTCTACCACTGACCCAGAATATTACAAATGGACTCAATGGCAATTCTTACAATTTTTTAAACATGGAATGGCGTATAAAGCGAGAAAGAATATCAACTGGTGTCCAAAATGTAAAACTGGTTTATCGAATGAAGATTCTTCTGGTGGAGTTTGTGAACGTTGTGGTACGCAAGTTGTACAAAAGGAAAAAGAACAATGGATGCTTCGAATGAGTGACTATGCGGAACAATTATTGGATGGATTAGATGATACTAAGTTTCAGGAAAAGATAAAAACGGCACAAATTAACTGGATTGGAAAATCGACAGGAGCAGAAGTTGATTTTACTTTAAAAGGAACTGATGAGAAGCTTACGGTTTATACAACTCGTCCTGATACTTTATACGGGGTTACTTTTATGGTTATTGCCCCTGAGCATCCATATATTGATTTGTATAGTGGTCTTATCCATAATATGAATGAGATTATTGATTATCGCGAGCAGACAAATAAGAAGACGGAATTTGAACGTACTCAGTTAGTAAAAGATAAGACTGGGGTCAAAATAGATGGTTTAGTGGCGATTCATCCATTAACTGGAAAAGAAATTCCGATTTATATTTCTGATTATGTCATGATGAGTTATGGTACAGGTGCGATTATGGCTGTGCCTGCTCACGATCAACGTGACTTTGATTTTGCGAAGAAATATGGTATCGATGTGATTCAAGTATTGGAAGAAGAAACTGGTGAACCACACGAGAATGAAACGAAAAAGAATTCGATTGTCGCTATCCTTTGGGATGAAGAAAAAGATCAATATTTGACCTTGAACTGGAAAGAACAAGGTGGTCGGTTGTTTGTTGGTGGTACCATTCAAGAGGGAGAAGATGCCCTTACTTGTGCGATACGAGAAATTAAAGAGGAAACAGGCTATACCGATATTTCTTTAGTTGAAACTGGCTTTAAAATTAATCATCATTATTATGCTTATAATAAGAATCAATATTTCAATGTTGAGGCTACTCCATTCTTGTTTCGTTTGAATTCAACACACCAAGAAGAAAAACAACTAGAAGAAGATGAAAAGTTCGAGCTTGAGTGGGTAGATAAAGAGACCATTCATCGCGAAGTAATCGATCAACTACATCAAAAGTCTTTCGAATATGTCACAACTGATGGAGCAATGTGTGGAGAAGGCATTCATATTCATTCAGAAATGTTAGATTCCCTTCATAAACAAGAAGCAATCGATAAGATTATTGCTTATCTTGAAGAAAAACAAATAGGTAGAAAGAAGACGAATTATAAACTTCAAGATTGGATTTTTACTCGTCAACGTTTCTGGGGCGAACCTATTCCTCTTATCTATTGTGAAGAATGTGGTTGGGTTCCTGTACCTGATGAAGACTTACCGGTCGTTTTACCAGATGTTGCTGAATATGAGCCAACTGATGATGGAGAAAGCCCATTAGCGAGAATTCCTGAATTTGTTAATACGACTTGTCCAAAATGTGGTCGTCCTGCTAAGAGAGAAACAGATACGATGCCAAACTGGGCAGGATCTAGTTGGTATTGGTTAAGGTATATGGATCCACATAATGATAAGGAATTTGTCTCTCAAGAAGCTTTAAAATATTGGGGTAAAGTAGACTGGTATAACGGTGGAATGGAACACGCAACGAGACACTTGTTGTATGCCAGATTCTGGAATCAATTCTTATATAATATCGGTTTAGTACCTAATAAAGAACCATTTGTAATTCGTGCAGCGCATGGTATGATTTTAGGAGAAGGCGGCGTTAAGATGAGTAAAAGCTTAGGTAATGTCGTTAATCCTGATGATATTGTCGCCTCATACGGTGCCGATAGCTTAAGGACTTATGAGATGTTTATCGGGGACTATGAAAAAGAAGCAATCTGGAGTGAACAAGGTTTAAATGGTTGTAAGCGTTATCTTGATAAAGTGATTCGTCTTGGTAATAAAGTAGTAGATGGTGATACTTATTCTAAATCTATCGAAAAAGATATTCATCGTACGATTAAGAAAGTAACTGATGATATGGATGCTTCTAAGTTTAATACCGCATTATCTGCATTGATGATTCTATTAAATAAAATGGAAAAAGAAGAACATATTACTAAGGCCGATTATCGTACTTACTTAGTTTTGTTAAATCCAATCGCCCCTCATATTACTGAGGAATTAAACGAACAGTATCAACTTGGTAAACCAATCTGTGAATCTAGTTGGCCAACCTATGATGAAGCTATGTTAGAAGATAGTGAAAAAGAAATCGCTGTTCAAGTAAATGGAAAAGTAAGAGCAACAATCATGGTTAACGTAGATGACGATGAGAAAACAATTGAAGAAAAAGCTAAAAGTGCGGAAAATGTTATTCGTCATCTTGAAGGAAAAGAGATTGTTAAAGTCATTGTTATCAAAGGAAAAATTGTTAATATCGTCGTAAAATAGTGAAAGAGAGGCAACTCTCTTTTTTATATACTAGGAATTTGCTTTGTATAGAAAAATAAAATAAAAAAATAGAATATTTTGTAATTTATTTGTTTTGCATACATTTGTTTGATATACTCTTGTTAACCACGAATAACACCAAAGGAGGAATGACATCATGAATATGTATAAAAGTTATCAGTTTCGTCTTTATCCAAACGATAGTCAAATCATTCAAATTCAAAAAACGTTTGGTTGTACAAGACTTGTTTATAATCATTATCTCGAAAAAAGAAAAAAAGAACATTTAACTTGTTTTGATATGATTAAAGATTTGCCTAATTTATATTCAGAATATCCATTCTTAAAAGAAGTAGATTCTTGTAGTTTAAGATGCAGTTTATTTGATTTAGATGATGGCTTTAAACGTTTTATCAAACATCAAAACAATTATCCAAAGTTTAAAGGAAAATATAGTTCAAAAAGAAGTTATCGAACGAATTATATTACTAGTACTTATAAAGAAAGAAAATACGAGAATATTAAAATGGATCTAAAAAGAAAAGTAATTACTCTTCCTAAATTAAAGGAAGTAAAGATTAAAGGATATAGGAATTTAGAGTCTTTACCTGGAAGAATAATCAATGCAACCATTAGTGAGTATTCAAGTGGAAAATATTATGTTAGTGTCTTAGTAGAAGTAAATCATATCGAGCCAAAGATTATCCCTAAAAGAATAGTAGGAATAGATTTAGGGATAAAAGATGTTGTGATTACAAGTGATGGAGAAAAGATAAAGAATGAGAAAATTATTGAAAAATATGAAAAAAGAATCAAAAGGAAACAAAGAGAATTAGCTAGACGAGAAAGAGGAAGTAGTAATTATTATAAGATGAAGAAAAGAATAGCCATTCTATTCCAGAAGTTAAAAAATGCCAGAAAACATTTTATTCATCAAACAACAAAAAAACTAATATTAGAAAATGATATCATTGTAAGTGAAACATTAAAAGTAAAAGAGATGATTGAAGAAAAGAAGTTTTCTAAATATCTAACTGATGTTCGTTTATCTGAGATATGTCGTATATTAGAATATAAAGCTAAGTATTATGGAAAACGATATATACAGATAGACACCTATTATCCAAGTAGTCAAGAGTGTAGTAAATGTGGATATAAAAATGAGAAAGTAAAAGAATTATCAGTTAGAAACTGG
>DVKF01000034.1 GCA_018716115.1 Candidatus Alloscybalousia intestinigallinarum | reverse complement strand
AATCACTTAAATTTTATCATATTTCTATCTTTTTTCATACTTTTTTATTCATAAAATGTCCCTTTAACCGAGAACTTTCCAGTAAAAATCGTTATTTCCTTTTCATGGGACGTTATCTCTTAATTTAACGGTAATAATTACGATTATTATTTTGATAGTCGACATCATATAACTGAGTACGTTCATAAGTGCCACCATTATCAACATCCGCAAATACGCGAATAAAATAATTTGTCTTAGGTATTAAATTTTCAATCCGAATCGAATGATCCAAATCACTAGTCGACACTTCCAAAGTATCAATTAAATTACTCTCTAATCCAGATTCATCAGTTTGATAAACCTCGATATAAATTTTATTATCTAATATTTGACTACCACTATCACCATAAAGCTTAATATTAACATCGGCATAAACTAACGCTGCTGCAATATTCGTATTCCCGTTTTTATCCATAATACTAATACCAGGAATAATCATATTAAATTCAAATTTCTCACTACCATCACTAGTGGCTTTTACTTGCCCTAATTGTTTAGGAAATAAATATTCATAATTATAACTGTAACCACCCTCATCAGAAATCAAATCAACTTTCACATCTTGTTGTTTATTTAAATCAGTCAAAGTTAATGTATTTTGTTTTCCTTGAGTTAATTGAAAGTGAAACAAAGATCCATTGGCTTGAACATTAGTCCGTAAATTTAACCGACTATCTAAAGAATAATAACTACCGTCATAGACACTATTTTCTATCATCTGTAATGCGAACTTATCGGTTTGACTAGAATCGTTAGAATCATAAACCGTATCGTATCCTAATACACCATTATCATAATACAAATATAGTTCTGTCGTTACTTCTTGATTAATCAACTCCTCAAGATCCGCTAAATCGACAACGATTACACCACTATCGATCACTAAATTATCTAAAGTAACGGTCTTGTTACCAGTAAAGACTAATTTAGCGCCTGCTACTCGGTCATAAAAGGCAGTATTTTCAGCATAATCTAAAAGAGTAATAATCAAACGGTTAGTTTCTAAAGTAACATTATATGTTCTAGTACTAGCTTTATAAGGTAATTCAAACTTTTGGTAAACAAGAGTCCGATCTGTGATTTGTTCATCGGCTTTAATCTTAGCTTCTTGAACATATAAAGTTAAATTACCAGCTCTAGTTAATGGAAACTCCAATTTAGAGAAAGTATCAGAAGGAGTAATAGGCAAATTACCAAGTTCACTGCTATCCATCTTATAATGCATTACATTGTCGACTAAAGCGTGATCGATATCACTATAACGATATGACCAAACTAATTTAGAGTTCTTGTAAGTTGAAGGATAAGTATAAAAGTATGCCGATTGTTTCTCAGGAGCTATTTCGGTAGAACGTAATACCACTCCTGTTTCTGCTTTTGGATAAACGGTTTCTGTTGTACCATCAAAGTTTAAATCTAGATAAGCTTTATAAGTAAAGTAATAACGATTTCCACGACGGAAAGAGTCATCCTGTTCATCATATGGTGTACCATCTTCCAAATAGAATTCAACATAACCGATACTACCATCTGATGGGATATCGTAACTAAGTGTATCAATTACTTTTCCGGTCACACTATCAATAACTTGATACTCGATTCGTTTGGCATATTTTTTCGAATTATCATACCCAGCTCTAATACGATAACCAATAATTGTTTCTGGATCTAGTTCCTCACGATAACGATCAGGATCACTATTGTTACGAATGACATTAACTTCAATCGCATTATTAACATCCGTTGGTAAATCTGGAATATAACCATTAGTCTTAACAGTAATCACATTGTTTTTAATTGGAATATTATTTTGATAAGTAGTATAGTCATAAGCATTAGTAACTTCGATCGTATAATACTCAGAAGTCATATCCTGATTCTTTAAGCCAAAGAAACTAGGATCTAATAAGAAGGATTGATCATAGTATGCTTCTTTTAACTCACTCTCATAGTCATTAAGATTATGGTCAACTTTACGAACAGATTTTACTAAATTACCATTCGTAGAAGTACCAGCATATAAATTAAACATCAAACCTTCAAGCGTATTCGCTTCTAAGGTATTATCAACCCCATCTTCTGCACCTAAACGTGAAGTGATAGAAAAGGCACGATTAATATCACTACTATCGACAGAGTAATCCAATAAAAATGGTTTCGTTGGCTCTGTCTGAATGACGACGCTACCAATATAACAGTTGTCAATTACTTCATTACCATCTTGTAAATTGACAGTTGCATAGACAGAAATCGTATAACTTTCATTTGCTCGTAAATTATTCACTGAGAATGGAATATTATAACTACCACTCGTCGTATAAGAATTAGAATTACCAACCGAATCAGTATAAGTAATTGTCATCACACTATTATTATCTAAACTGATCGTATTACCATTATCCGTAATAATAATATTTCCGACAATCCGTTCAAAAGTGACTTCTTTGCTTTCAAAACGAATAGAAGGGAATTCAACGCCATCCATCTGCATGATATTACTAAATTCCGTTTCATACTCATATTCTTTTTCATTATCATAGAACGTAACAATCATTTTAAACACATAAGGAACACCACGTAAAATAGTCACATTATCCACTTGTAAATCAACAGAAGATTTATTATTTTTCTCAATAACTTCAACGCTAGTCGGATTGTCCATCAAACTTCTTGCATCGTATATTTCATAACGATAAGAAACAATTCCATTATCAGCATCGCTGATATTGTTGACTTTTAGCGAGAAAAGAGAATCTTTCTTGTTTACTGTAAAACTAGTTTTACCTAAGAAAGGTTTTTGTTTTAGTGTTTTATAAGAATTTTCAATAGTAAAATTATCACTGATAATGGAATTGTCATATAAGAAATTATAAACACGTACTTGATATTCAGTATTAGAAGTTAGTTCATCAAAAGTAATTTCCTGACGATTGTTTTCTAAATTTTCTAAGGAAACTTCTTGAGTTTCAATTGCTTCCCCATTAGCATCCATCAACATAACTTCCGCACTCTTTACTCTTGAAGAGTCATCAACTTCTAAGTAGAAAGAAAGTACTTCCGTTGTAAAATAATTCTTTACAAGTTCAATACCGAGTGACTCGGTCACAAAAGTTTTTTGAATAAAATCTCGATTATATTGTTTACCGTTCTTGGTGTAATCAGAGTTAACCACCAAAATATAATTCGTATTTGGCATTAAATTTTCTACTTCGATATGGAAATTACTCAAACCACTATTCTCTCTTGTTTGATAAACAACTTTATTACTAGAAGTTTGAATAATCTTAACTAATAAATCACCAGTTAATAAACCATCTTGATCCTCATACTCGATTGTTGCATCTAACTTATTCGAAGATACTGTCATATCGACGACGGAAAATAACGGATCATTGACTTTTTCGTCTTCGTTTACTTCTTCCTCATTATCATCCTGATTACCATTTAAAGAGCCATCTGTCAAACCTTCTAGTGGATTGCTGGTTTCCGTAGGGGTCGGTTCTAACTCCTCTTTTTCTTCCTCCTCATCGGGAGTAATCTCGATATTATCATCAGAATCAATCGTTACCTGGGTTAGATTTAATTTTTTCTCAGATCCTAAGAAAATATTCTTATCTGCTAAATTTATTTTTACACCATTATCCAATTCAATATACATATCAGAAGCGATACTTTGAAAACTTGCTTCTTGATTTTCTAGACGAATAATATTTCCATCTAAAAATTCAAACTCTAAGTAACTATTTTCTATCACTCTTGTTTCCCCATCAATGACTAAATTAATTTTAGGGGCGACAATCATATACTTATTTTCGGAAATTTTCATCAAGAAATTAGTAAAAGATAATACTTTATCTAAGTTTCTAATTTGATAATGGCCATTATCTTGATAGGCTAATTTACTACCCTCATAAAAGCTATAATAACGAATAACTTCCGTATTTAAATTATCTAAATCCAAAATAGCTGTCTTACTCAACGTAGAAATACCATTATCTAGATAATGAACAAAAGAGGTTTTTACAACCTCTACTTCTTCCTGATCGGTATTTTGAAATAGATACTGTTCTTCATAGTTTTCTCTATATTTCGTTCCCGATGAAAAATAATACTTAGTACTACTTTCAGTACCATTCTTCTCTACACGAGCTAAAATATACCCATCATCAGAAAACTCTTTATATTTAGCTTCGTTAACTCGAAATCCATACCAAAAAAGAAGCCCAAGCATGGCTAAAACAGAAACGATAATAAAGATTACTTTTTTCATACCGTCACTCCTAGATATCTCTACATTTATTTTGGATAATTTTCCTTAACTTTTATGCATAACTTGTTAAAATTTAACATTTTTTAACAAAATGAATCAGAATCTCCACAAAAAAAGTAGTACTTGTTCTTTTATCAGACAAGCACTACTTTTTATATACGATGTGTCTCTACAACCCATTTTGGCTTAAATGCATTCGGTTTAACCAAACAATTTAAAATAATTTACTGCTTATCCTATTTTCTTATTTTCATAAACATTATAGCGCAAAAATAGGGGTAATGCAAGTATCTTATTTTACAAATCAAACTATTATACAATAAACGATAATAGAGGTGAGTTTATGATTACAATTAATATTGAGCAACTCCTTCAGCGACAAGGAAAATCTAAATACTGGCTTAGAACACAAATGAATTTAACTTCTAGGAATCTAAACCGAATTATTCGTAATCAAACCACTTCCATTTCTTTTAAATATATTGAAGATTTCTGTAAATTTTTAAACTGTACACCAGGCGAATTAATTATCCTACAACCAAGTAATGAAACAACGAATGAGAACAAAAACGAAAAAATTGTTTCTTAAAATCAAAAGGCTAGTTGACCAATCACGATATCTTTTAAATTATCCCAAAATAGAGTAAAGAAATTTTTCTTTTTGATATCTTGATTAACCATTAAATCATAACTACCGACAAGTTGTTCTTGATCATAGAGCTCAATTTTTCCCACAATATCTCCCTTTTTCAATGGCAATTTAACGGGAGATAATACAATTTTTTCTTGATATTGTTTCGTTTGTTCATTTTTTTTACGTAAAATACTAATTTCTTCGCCCACTACAATATCAACTTTATCGACATTCCCACGATCAATCTTAAGTTCATCGACTACTGTATCTTTAGCTTTAATGATATCTACTTGATAAGTATTAAAACCATAATCAAGTAACGCAGTCGTCTCAGCATTTCTCGTTTTACTTACCTGTTCCCCTAAAACAATTGCAATCAAACGCATGCCATCTCGTTTAGCGGTAACTGCCATACAATACATCGCTGCATCGGTAAACCCAGTTTTTAATCCGTCCGCTCCTGGATAAGTACGAACCAATTTATTCGTATTCACTAGCCAAAATTTATTTGGCGTATCCACGCGTAAATAATCTTCATACAATGAAGAAAATTCCAAAATCTGTTCATGTTTTAATAATTCTTGGGCAATCAAGGCAAGATCGTGCGCTGTAGAATAGTGATTATCTTCATCTAAGCCAGTCGGATTAACAAAGTTAGTATCTTTTAGACCTAATTCGTTCGCTTTCGTCATCATCATTTTGACAAACTCAGCTTCGCTTCCCGCCACTCTTTCTGCGAGCGCTACTACCGCATCATTCGCACTAGCCATACTCACCCCTTTAAACAAATCCCTAACACTCATCTCTTCACCGGGCTGAAGATAAATCTGAGTACCACCATAACCTGCCGCATTGGCACTTACTTTCACAATTTCATCCCAAGTTAACTTTCCTGCTTCAATCTGTTCCAAAATAATAATTTGTGACATCATCTTAGTTAAAGAAGCAATAGCGACTCTTTCATTTGCATTTTTTTCAAACAAAACTTTCCCACTCGTATTCTCAATTAAAATCGCACTCTTCGCATTAGCCGCTAATGACGAATCCGTAATTTCTTCTGCCATAACCGTAAAGGGAACTAACACTAAACCAATAAACAACCAAATAAATAACTTTTTCATAAAATACACCACCTAATAAAAGATATGAGAGAAATAAAAGAACTTGCTTTGAAATTTACATACTTTTAAAAAAAATCCATACAGTTTAATAGGTGACGCAAGATGAAAAAGAAAAAAATAATCCTTCTATGTATTCTTCTGATTCTAGGCACTAGTTGTCAACAAAATAAAGAAAAGTTAATAAAAAACAACCCGTTTATAGAATTTTCTTACTATCAAAAAGATAAGCAAGAACGTTATCAAAATTATCAAAAAGAGCATCCTAATCTTAAAACAGAAGATATTGTTACTCACGTAAATATTGGTCTTGATCAAGCACCATACACCAACACCAAAGAAACTTTATTTTTGAACACGACCTATCTCCTAGTTAATAAATATCATTATCTACCAGCAACATACGTTCCAGAAAAACTAGAACGAATCGACACCAACTATACAAATGGCAATAAACAACTCGTTCAAGAAGCCAGACTATCCTTTGAACAGATGGCTAACGACGCGAAAAATGAAGGTTATACCATTCGGGCAATCTCGGCTTATCGGTCTTACCAATACCAACAAGCCCTCTACGAAAAATATGTCCTCCAGGATGGCAAAGAAAATGCCGATACTTATTCCGCAAGACCAGGCTACTCTGAACATCAAACGGGATTAGTCGTCGATATTGATAATGGAAAACAAGATTTCAATCATTTTGAAGAAACGGAAGAATTTA
This sequence comes from Candidatus Alloscybalousia intestinigallinarum, assembly GCA_018716115.1. Classification (GTDB taxonomy): domain Bacteria; phylum Bacillota_I; class Bacilli_A; order RF39; family UBA660; genus Alloscybalousia; species Alloscybalousia intestinigallinarum. The sequence goes on along the minus strand of DVKF01000034.1, from coordinate 9,898 downwards.
AATGGATGCAGGAAAATGCAGCGAATTATGGATTTATCTTAAGATATCCAAAAGGAAAGGAAAATATTACCGGTTATAGCTACGAATCTTGGCACTATCGTTATGTAGGGAAAAAAATCGCCCAAGAGATAATGAATAAAAATATCACCTTGGACGAATATTATATAAAATATTTAGAAAATAGTTAGACAATTTCTACTGAATCATCAACTGATTTTGGAGGTTCAACCTCTTCTTGGAAAGTGTAATAACTAGTTAAATCTTCTTGAATAAAAGGTGCATCTTCTCGCAAATAAAGAGTACATAAGACATCTCCTACTTTAACGTCATCACCGATTTTCTTTTTCAAAACGATTCCTACTTTAGGATCAATAGGGTCTTCTTTCGTCTTTCTTCCTCCCCCTAAATCAAGAGAAAGTTTACCAAAGCGATAGGCATCCATATCGATAACATGACCACTCTTGGTCGAAAGAATATCTTGAGTATGACTACTTACTCTAAGACCACTAATATCTCCTCCCTGAGCTTCTATTAGTTCCATGAACTTCTTATATGCCTTACCAGACTTCAAACTGTCTTCCACTCGAATACTAGCATCTTGAATCGAAATACCTAATCCTAGTTGAACCATCTTGGCAGCAAGTGCTTTAGATAATGCGACTAAATAATTATTCTCTTCATTCGAAAGGATTCTCATTACCTCTAGAATTTCCAAAGCATTCCCAATTGAAGTGCCAAGTGGAATATCCATATAAGTAATCATAGTATCGACATCTTTTTGGTAATGATGACCAATTTTTTTCATTAATCGGGAAATTTCGATAGCTTCTTCCTGAGTCTTTAATAAAGCCCCTTTTCCAACTTTAACATCTAACACAATCTTATCAGCACCCGATGCGATTTTTTTACTCATGATACTAGAAGCAATCAAAGGAATAGACTCTACTGTACCAGTTACATCTCTAAGAGCATATACTTTCTTATCTAAGGGAGCAAGATGAGCGGTTTGGCTGATAATCGCAACCCCAATCGTATTTAATTGATGAATAAATTCTTCTCTACTTAAATTCACCCGAAAACCAGGAATACTTTCCAATTTATCGATTGTACCACCAGTATGTCCTAACCCACGACCACTCATCTTAGGCACTTTTAAACCTAATGAGGCAACAATCGAGGCAACAATTAATGTTGTCTTATCCCCAACCCCACCAGTTGAATGTTTATCCACCGTAATACCATCGACCTCACTTAAGTCTAAGACCTCGCCACTACGAATAAAAATGTCCGTTAAATCGAGCGTTTCCTGATCAGTCATTCCTCTAAGACAAATCGCCATCAACAAACTACTCATCTGATAATCAGGAATATTTCCTTGAAAATAGCCATTAAATGCTTCCTCTAATTCTTCACGTGATAGTACTTTCCCTAATCTTTTCTTATTGATCGTATCGACCATACTCATACGATATCACCTCTATTTTATATAACCATTATACCGAAAACCAATCCATTTGTACAGAAAGTTCAAAATTTCTTTTTTAAAGTCAACGGTAAATCGAGAGTAAAAGCATAATCTTCTACTTCACTTTGATCCATACTATAATCGGTGGCCGTACTAAGTAAAGCTTCAATATCCTGCTTTCCACTCATCGTAACTAGTTTACGTTTTACCTCTTCAAGATTTTCTAATGAACAACAAGCGAGGCGAAAACCGTCTCCATAATACTTCATATTTTCTTCATTCGCAAGAATATAGCCATTAGTGATTAACTCTTTAGTAAATGCTTGTTCTTCTTGAGTAATAAAAAAATATCCAGGATCTGGCTTCATATACTCTAAATTTTCTTCGTCATAACGATAATACATTCCTTTATGACAACGACTAGACGAAAAGAACTGTTTATAAGTTGAATCTACCAAAAACCAAGTATCCGACACAAGATGAGTTTCTTCATCTTCTACTGGAAAACAAACACTACCAAACGAATGATGACAGCTAGCTTGAAAACATTCTTCTACTAAATTTTTAGTCACTGTTAAACCAAGCCGTTCAAAAGGTAATAATGACACAATTTGTCCTAGTTCACCTAAACCATTCAAAGAATTCTGTTGAACATCAATACCAAGTTGACGAATTCCACGCCATGTATTCGTTAAAGACCAATCGAGTAAAACTTTTGCTTTTTCCATAGAAATACCACGATTGATTCCAGATTGTCTATCTTCTAATACATGTTTTAAATCCGTAGAAATTGCCTTCACCAAATTGTTATCAACCTTTTTCCGCTCAATATTACTATCCGTAATCAAATAGTTTTCCCCTAATAGAGTAAGCGTATTTGCTCGAGTAGAAAAAATATGTTTTGGATAAATCATCTGATAATATTCCGTCCATAATTTTGCTAACTCTTTCCCATACTCACTAGAATAATGATTAGACATTACAATATTTTCAATTTTATCTAAAATTTCACTTCTTTCCACAATAACCTCCCAAACTAATTCTATTATAGCATGGGAAAAAAAACATACAAGTGTTTGTCCTCGTATGTTCAACGCATCTTCATTTCAATTAAATCAATTGTTCTTTTGGGGTCATCTAATAATTTTTCATAAAGACGAATATGTTTTCTTAATTCTTTGATTAAAGTAATTTCATCTTTGGCAATATTAATACCATACGTAACATCATCACTAGCCACTAAATAACAATCGACACCAAGAAAATAAGTAAGTTCGACATTTAACGCATTAGCTAGATCAATTAACGTATCTAAAGTTGGTGTTCTCGTACCATTTTCATAACAACAAATACTCGTCTTGGTTAAACCAACCATTCCGGCTAACTGTTCTTGGGTCAAATGATTTTTTAATCTTGCTTCTTTCAATCTACGATCAAATAATAACATGTTGCCACCCCATATCATCTTATAGGAACATTATAGGAAAATCGTGTCGTAAATTGATGCAAGTTAACTAAAAAGAAACCTAAGTGGTAACTTCCTTAGATTTAGAAGATAAGAAAGTTACCTTTTCCGCAATCACATCTAATTGAGTACGATTTCCTTCTGGTTTTTCAACAACCCGACTTTGTATTCTTCCCTTGACGCCAACAATATCTCCTTTACCGCAATATTCAACCGTCGAAGTGGCAACACTATCCCAAAGAGTACAGTCAATAAAATCCGTCTCATATTCACCTGCTAAATTTTTAAAACTTCGGGGAACCGCTAACGTAATAAAAGAAAGTTTCTTACCATTTTCTAACTCCCTTAACTCAGGCTTTTTTACTAAGCGTCCAACTAAAACTATTTGATTAAGCATGTACTTATCCCTCCTTTCCAAAGTAAGCATAAACAAAAATAAGTTAGATGACAAATGAACAAAAAGAGAAAAACTTTTATCAAACAAATATAAAAATTAAAAAGGAAAGAAACTTTTCTATATTTAGACATAAAAAAAAGAAAGAATAACAAGTTTATCCTATAAATACTTTTTCTTCTTCCTATTCAATTCTACATTTTTTGTGACACTTTTCGCAATGATTCGAACGGTAAATAAGCACATCGTCTCCGATTTGGCTGTTTACCGATATCTTCGTAAACAATTAATTCCCCTAACTTTGTCGCATCATACTCTTCACCTGATAGCATCTTTTCATAATTTTCCAAAATATCTAAAACTTCTGCTTTAGTTTTACCGATAAAAGTCTTAATCATTAAACTAGCTGCACTTGTACTAACTGCACAAGCTTCACCATCGAAACGAATATCCGAAATAACACCATTCTGAATCTGATATTGAATATCCAAATTATCGATACAGCTTTCGTTATTCGTATTAAATAAAAGATAATCTTTATCCTTAACTAAACCACGATGATAAGGATTTTGATAATTTTCTAACATAATATTTCTACGAGTTAAACTGTCCATAAGTACCACCTTTCTTCTACAATACAATTTTAAAAATATCTTTACTCTGTTTTAACACCCGAATGACTTCGTCGATTTCTTCCTTAGTATTATAAAAATAGAAACTAGCTCGACAAGTATTTCTGACTTGTAAATCTTCTTTCAAAATCTTTGCACAATGATTTCCAGCCCGTACACAAATATGATAATGATTCAAATAAATAGCTGTATCTTGGCTAAATACATCATCGATATTAAAAGCTACAATCCCACCATCTATATCACGATTATATACGGTAACATTATCAATCGTTGCCAGTTCGGAAAGAAAATACTTCTTCAAAGAACATTCATATTGATAAATATTCTCCATGCCAATGCTCATTAGATAATCAAGAGCAGCACCAAAGCCAATCACTCCAGCTATATTAGGAGTACCTGCTTCTAATCTAGATGGCAAACTCTTGTATTCCCAAGAACCATCACTATTAAAAGTAGCATTCATTCCTCCACCAACAATGGTAGGATGTAATTCTTCTAATAATGATTCTTTTCCATAAAGAACACCGACTCCTGTAGGTCCTAACATCTTGTGGGCAGAAAAAGCTAAAAAATCAACCTGAAGATCATTGACATCAACTGGGCGATGAGGAACACTTTGTGCACCATCTACCACAAAATAAATTCCTCTTTCTTGGCATAATGCGCCAATTTCTCGAATCGGCCGTTCATCTCCTAATACATTTGTCACATGAGCAAGAGAAATGACCTTAGTTTTATCCGTAATACTTGCTAAAACTTGATTAAGCACTACGCGGTGATTTTCTAAAGGAATGTATTTAACTACAATTCCGATTTCTTTCTCTAATTCCATCCAAGGTAAAATATTAGAAGCATGTTCAGCTTTTGTAAGTAATACTTCATCCCCTGCTTTTAAATGGGTCTTCATAAAACCAAAGACAATTCGATTTAAAGAATCCGTTGTTCCTGAAGTAAAGATAATCTCCTTACTACTTTTCGCATGAATAAAGTCTCGTACTTTATCCCTTACTCCTTCATATAACATATCCACTTTTAAACTATTGTCATAGTCTCCACGATGCGCATTCGCAGTATACTTCGTATAATAATCTACCGTCGCATCGACAACACATTTAGGTTTTAATGTTGTCGCCCCATTATCTAAATAAATAATCCCTGTATTTAAAATCTCAAAATCTTCTCGGTGCATAATATCCTCCTTCACTTTTCACATATCTATAATATAGTTTATGACTAAATCCATAAATCACCCACATCATTTATCCCAAAAATTGATTTCTACTTAATATTATACTAAAAATCAAACTAACAGAAAAGAAAATGTATAAATCTTCTTCACCTACACAAGCTATAAAACGAGGAGGAAAAAAAATGAATCAAGTACCACAAATGATTTCCACTAAAGATCTAGCTTATTTAAAAGATATTTTCGAGTGGAATCTTACGGCTTCTAAAAAAGCCTACCACTACTATGAAATAACAACAGATGAACAATTGAAAATCGCATTTGAACAATACTATCAAATGCATAAAACAATCTGTAATACCATTTTAATCATTTTAAAAGAAGGTGAATCTCTATGAATAATCAAAAAGTACAAAACCCAAAAACAGAAACACCAAAAACAATCGAGTTAAACGATAAGGACATGATAACTGACTTACTAGCGACTGAAAAAAATATGAATGTTAATTTTGCAGTTGCATTAAACGAAGCTAGTAACGAAATATTATGTCAAAAGCTAATGGAATGTGCCAATCAAATTCGAAATGCCCAAAGAAGTCTTTATGAATTATCGTTTGCGAAAGGATGGTACACCCTAGAAAAAGCAGAAACCCAAAAAATCACAGAAGCATATACCGAACATCAAACTTGTATAACAGAATTAAGTGCTTAATGTAAGTGAATAAAATCTATCCAAAACGTTCTTAATATTAATGGATACTCGCTGTATTCACAAAAATGCTTCGGCATTTTTTCTTTTTTGCCTAATTTACTTCGACTAAAGTTTCTGATAGAATACAAGTAGGAAGGTGAAAAAATGGATTGTTTATTTTGTAAAATTATCAAAGGAGAAATACCTAGTTTTACAATCTATGAAGATGAACAAGTAAAAGTATTTCTAGATATTAACCCAAATACGAACGGACACGCACTAATTGTTCCTAAAAAACATATCGTAACCATAAATGATGTTGACGAGAAGATAGCTAAACACATTGTCAAAGTAGAAAAAATCATTTACCAAAAGCTAAAAGAAAAACTTCATATTGAAGGATTAACTATCTGTCAAAATAATGAACTAGGACAAGATATCAAACATTATCATGTTCATATGATTCCAAGATATCAAGATGATCATTGGAAAATGCAATTTAACCAAGAAAGTTTAAAAAAACCTGAAGAAATATTTAAACAAATCACTAGTGAATAAATACTCACAAACAATAGGCAGTAAACTAAACTGCCTATTGTTTTATACTAAATTTTATTAGAATAAAATAGCAATGCCCAAGAAAAAGAGTTGCCGTAAGTAATAAACTAAACAACAACTCTTCTTATCTTATTAGCAAGAACGCCAAGCACCTAAGATGATAGCTAATAAAATATATAAAACGATGATAATAATATAACCAGTACCACCACTAGTAGGCACTTGAGTATTGCATGTATTTTCATGATTGCAAGCCATTATAAACACCTCCTTACATTAAATCCATGCCCCAAGAATAATTACTAATAAAATAAATAAAACTAATACGATAGCGGAACTTGATACGTAATTACCCATAACTTAATTCCTCCTTTTTTGATTACTCATAGTATTTTATGGAAATAGTAGAAAAAAGGTTCTAGACGTTTAGGAAATTTAGATAAAATATTGTATTTTACATAGAGATTTGTTATGATAATAAATGTTGAGAAGGAGGACAAAATGAAAAAATTACTAATCAGTATGTCAACTATGCTAGTAGTACTAGTCCTAGTAACAGGTTGTGGAAAAGTACCAAAATTAGAAAATGGACAAGATGCCGTTGTAACATTAGAAGGTAACGATATCTCGATCGATAGTTTATATAATGAAGTCAAAGAAAGATATGCATTAAGTGCGCTAATCGATATGATCGATACCGAGATTTTAAATAAAGAATATGAAGATACAGAAGAACAAGATGATGAAATTGAATCTCAAGTCAATTCATGGATTACTCAATTTGGAAATGAACAAATTTTACTTCAACAAACATATAGTGCTTGGGGAATCAGTACCATGGATGGACTTCGTGATTATCTAAAATTACAGTATAAAAGAAATCTTGCGGTAGAAGATTATGCCAAAGAAATCGTTACTGACGATGAAATCAACAAATTTTATGACGAAAAAATCTTTGGTGATATTACGGCTAAACATATTTTAATTAAACCAGATGTAAATGATGACATGACAGACGAAGAAAAAACTGCCGCTGAAGAAGAAGCATTAAAAAAAGCGAAAGAAATCATCACAAAATTAAAAAATGGCGAAGATTTCGATGAACTTGCCAAAGAAAATTCTGATGATGAAGCAACCGCTGCTGAGGGCGGAACTTTAGATCCATTTACTCATGGAAACATGCCAGAAGAATTTGAAGAAGCAGCTAAAAACTTAGAGGACGGTGCATACACCACAGAACCAGTCAAAACTGAATACGGATATCATATTATTCTTAAAGTAAGTCAAAAAGATAAACCTGAACTAAAGACAGTAAAAGATGATATCATCGAAGAAATCGCAGATGATAAAATGGCAGAAGATACAACTCTTCAAATTACTGCCTTAAAAAAGCTAAGAGAAAAATATAACGTAGAAATTCAAGATGACTCACTAAAAACTCAATACGAAAACTACTTAGTAAATGCTAAAGAACAAGCAACTAGTAGCGAATCATAAAATAAGTAATGCCAAATACTTGGCATTCTTTTTTTGGTAAAAAATACTAAGCGGCAAAAAAGAATGGACAAAATACAAGTTTCATAGTATAATTTTATCGATTAGTTCTTGATCAAATGAATAAAAAATGAACTTATAGAAAGGAGAAATAATGAGATTTAACAAACCTACAGAAACAAAAATTATTGTTTTGGGAGGTTTAGGAGAAGTAGGAAAAAACATGTATTGTTTAATGCATGAAAATGAAATTATTATCATTGACGCGGGAATTAGTTTTCCAGAAGGAGAACTTTTAGGAATAGATTATGTTTTACCAGATTATACTTTTTTAAAAGAAAACCAAGAAAAAATTAAAGCTTTAATTATCACACATGGGCATGAAGACCATATTGGGGCGATTCCTTTTTTACTACAGACAATAGAAATACCGGCAATTTATGCGCCGAATCAAGCCAAAGAGTTAATTGCCTTAAAATTACAAGATCGAAATATTCGCTATGATCATTTATATGCTTATGATGATCAAACCAAATTAAAATACAAGTATTTTGAAATTGAATTTTTTAGAACGACTCACTCTATTCCTGATTCCCACGGAATCTACTTAAAAACTCCCAACGGCACTGTCGTAACGACAGGAGACTTCAAATTTGACTTTACACCGATTGGCCCAATGGCTGATCTTCATAAAATGGCTGAGCTCGGAAAACGAGGTGTCGATCTACTGATTAGCGATTCTACAAACGCTTTAAATGAAGGAATATCCGCGAGTGAATCTAAAGTAGATAGTGCACTTACCGATATCTTTGACCAATATAAAAATAATCGTATTATCATCGCTACCTTTGCTTCTAACATTTACCGGTTAAAACATATTGTAGAAACGTGTTATAAACACAATCGTAAAATATGTGTGTTTGGTAGAAGCATGGAGAATAATATTCAAATTTCCATAAATGGTGGATACATTGATCATAAAGAACTATTCATTAATGCCGATGAAGCTAATCATCTAAAACCTAAAGAAGTAACGATTCTATGTACCGGTTCTCAAGGTGAACCATTAGCTGCCTTATCTCGTATAGCTGAGGGAACACATAAACAGATTTCCTTGAGACCAGATGACATTGTCGTATTCTCTTCTTCGCCAATTCCAGGAAATGCTTTAGCCATCTCAAGAACAATCAACAAATTATATTTAAAAGGAGTAAAAGTATTTACCAATAGTACTTCTGATGCCGATTTACATACATCAGGACATGCGAATGAAGAAGAATTAAAATTAATGATTCGCTTATTTATGCCAAAATACGTCATGCCATTCCATGGTGACTACAGAATGTTAAAAAAACACGCTAATATTGCGATCGAATGTGGCGTGCCAAAAGAAAATACTTTCGTTATTGAAAATGGGGAAATTCTAGAGATGAGAAATCACGTCATCACAAAATCAAAAGAACGGGTACCAGGTGAAGATATTTATGTTGATGGCAATCGTATTGGTGAAATTGGCAGCGTGGTCATTCGGGATAGAAAGATCATGGCCAATGATGGTATCTTAGTAGTAATTGCGAATATCGATGTAGAAAAAAGAAAATTATTAATTAAACCAAACATCACAACTCGTGGCTTTATCTTAGTTAATGAAAATGAAGAACTAATTAAAGAGATCGAAACATTAAGTGAAAAAGTAATTCTCGATCGATTGCAAAATAGTAAAGATACTACCAATGAAATAAAAACAAAAATTATCAGTGAATTAATTACTTACATAGAAAAGAAAACAGGAAGAAGACCAATTATTCTACCTGTCATTATTGATGTAAAGAAAAATGAAGTCAAAAAAGAAGAAAAAAAAGAATGTTCTGTTTAACATTCTTTCAGACTGTTGACAAATATATTTTGTTAATAGTCTTTTATTTTGTCAAAAAATATTGTATAATTAACTTGTAAGGTTGCTTATTGTTTTACCGAATTATAAGCTTACATAACCTTACTTTTTTATTG
>DVKF01000002.1 GCA_018716115.1 Candidatus Alloscybalousia intestinigallinarum | reverse complement strand
GAAAAAACCACTTACATTATCATCTATTATTTATGGTTTCATAAATTATTTGATTTTTTTTCAAAGTCGCTAAAAAAAATTATTCAGAAGAAAACCTCTAGAAAAAAATCTGGGGGTTTGTCTACACTCTGTGAAATACTGATATTATATCAGTATTTTTTCATTTCTGCAAGAATAAAATGGTGAAAAAAAGAATCAGCTTTGCTTTAGGCCAATTCTTTTATATGTAGACAACCTCTAGGGAAAATCTAGGGGTTTTTCTATGGATAGACTCTGGATTAAATTCAAAATATTTTTCGCACTTTTTATGATGGCATTACTTTCCTTTTTCAATTTTTCCCACTTCTATTCCTTCTACTTCTAGTAAAACGGTATTAACGTCATAATTATCAAAAACAGAATAAGCAATACTATAAGATACTTCTTCTAATACTTTGTCTTGACTAAAAATACTGTGATTAAAATTTAGTAACATTAACTCGTCCTCAATTTGGTAATCGATTAACTCCGTATCTTGATTTAAAAATGACATCAGGTTACTTTCATAAATATAATCACTAGCCAAACTCTCTATAATAATATTGATTTTTTCACGGTCGTCATTCATATAGCGAGTAACAGGGACATAATAGTTTTCGTTATCAATTTGATCAATATAATATAAAGTTACTTTTTGGATTCCATTTCGATTATCGATATCGTATACCTTATTAATTCCAAATGATTTATCGATCACTTCTGGAATTTTGGTTTTACTAGCTGGTAATTCTTGAACTAAAGTACCATTTATCTTTAAGGTTACGCCATTTATTTCATCTAAATTTAAAATACTATAAACAATTCCTTCAACAATTCGTTCTTCTAAAGATTCCATTCCTTGAAATAATTCTTCCGAAAAATCTAATATCGCGATATGATTTGTCACGCTTACTTGATTTAGCTTGGTATTTTCGGGAATAATTCCACTTAGCCCAACTGGTAACTTTTCGCTTTTTTTTATGGTCAAATAATCGATGATACCTTTTATTTTTCCTTCTATCGTTTCTGATTCTAATAAAACATTGGTTTTAACCAAATAGTTGTTCGGTCCTAGTAAATAGATCTCGTTCGTACCTAAAGAGACCACGTACTCTACATCCATATCGACATCTAAGTAGTTACGACTATTTAGTTTTTCAGGTATGATGTAGATAACAAATAACGTAAAAAGTGTAAAAGTAGTTATGAAAATTTTTCTTAGCGCCTTTTTACAAAGCATATGATCACCCTAATAAATACTATGAATGAAAGAAAAATTTATTAAAAAAAGATAAACAATTCTGCTTATCCCAAAAAATTAATCTCTTTTAATCTTAACAGTTCAACCAGTGCACCGCTTCTACCGACTACACCTAACTTTTGAATAACGTTAGAGATATGATTTCGTACAGTCTTTTCGCTGATTTTTAATTCAACCGCAATTTCTTTTGTTGTCTTGTTTAAAAGCAATAAAGAGAAGACTTCCTGCTCTCTATTGGTTAGTATCCTCGTATTCACGCTTTCACTCCTTCTATTTAATACACATAATTACTCATAGTATTTTATGTAATTAGTGCCTAAATAGATAGTGAATACGCCTATTTTTCGAATTTTACCGTGACATAAACTTTTTCAGAGAATTCCTCTTGAACACTTTTCATGATTTGATTTGCTAAACTACTATCGTGTTCCTTTTTGATAGCGACTACTTTTACTTCGTTATTATCGATTTTTACAAAATTATCTAAGGAGAATTGTTCCTTGATTTTTTCTTCGAGCGCCTCTTCTTTTCCTTTGATGTCAGTCAAATATTTAATTTGTTCATAGGCATTATTTTTTTCTTCCGCTGTTGCATCTTCGCTCGTTAATGTTCCTCGTAAATCAGCCATCATTTCTTCTCGTTCTTCTTCTAGTGAGACACGCATCGCCACTAAAGTTTCACTTTCTGTGATTGTCACTTCAGCATTAGTTTTCTCGTCTTCTACCTCGCCATTTGTCTTTTCTGTGTAATCACTGTTGTTGGTTAGTAGTAATTCATTAGGCATAGTAATATAGTAGACGCTAAGTACTAGAATTAAACTAAACAAGGTTAAAAACCATAAACTCTGTTTGTTGATCATTATTCATTTCTCCTTTTGATATACTCTATGAAGAAATAAAAAAGAATATTCTTTTTTAACGGAATATTCTATACTTATTTGTCTTTATTTTTTTAAGCGCGGGAAGAATATTTACCATCTTTAGTTGTTACTAAGATTTTTTCTCCTTCACCAATAAATAATGGAACTTTGATGACTAAATCATTTTCTAGTGTAGCATCTTTCATGGCACCTGTTGAGGTATTTCCCTTTACAGCAGGTTCAGAATGTACTACGGTATATTCAATTTTATCAGGTAAAGTAATACCAATGATTTCTCCTTCGTATGAAGTAATGCTTACAATTAAATTCTCTTTTAGGAATTTTGCGTTATCTCCTAAACTAGAACGATCCAACTCGATTTGGTCATATGTTTCCATATTCATAAAATAGTACGTATTTCCCATTGAGTATAGATACTGCATGTCACGACGTTCAATGTGGGCAGTTTCTACTTTAATTCCTGAGTTAAATGTTTTTTCAATCGTTGCTCCGGTTCTTAAATTCTTCAATGTTGTACGAACAAAAGCTGCCCCTTTACCAGGCTTTACATGTTGAAATTCGACTACTTGATAGATATCATTATCTAATTTGATCGTAATTCCGGTTTTAAAATCATTAACATTAATCAAAACAGCTCCTCCTCTCTTTTATGTTTTTAGGATGTTTTATCATTCTTTTCGTTAATTTTTTGTACTTGGTTGACATATTTGTTAAATCTTTTTGGATCAAGTTGATAGGATGCTCCCTCAACTTGATTTTCAATCATTTTTTTATAGTCCCTCAAGCAAAGTATTTAGCTACACCTTATCTTTATTTCTTTTCTTTGTGCATAGTATGTTTACGACAATGTGCACAATATTTTTTGATTTCTAAACGGTCTGGTGTATTTTTAACATTTTTACTAATTCTATAATTTTCGTGATTACACTCTGTACATACCAAAGTCTTGTTTTGTCTATTACCAACTTTTGCCATTTCCTTCCCTCCTTGTTTCCTATATGTATTCTACCAGAAAAGAACAGAAAAAGCAAAACTTTTCGTGAAAAGAAAATAAAAAGTTTATTTTTTTACTTTCTTAATCACTACTTATTGCTTTCCTGCTTCTTAGAACGAGTAACCTCTATTCTCCACAGGCTTAACTTCCGACAAGAGCTGCCGTAGATTTTTTATTTATCTTTTGTTAGTTTCATTTGCTAATTTCTTATTTTGAGCTTAGTAAAAATATTGTTTTTTAGCTTCTATTTTTTATTTATCCTAATACTTATAAGATCAGAGTATAATAGCAATAATTCTTAAACACCTCCTTTTCATGTTCCATTTTATCGAGGTGGCTTTTGTTTTGCAACTTGTCAAATTTTATTTTTCTATGATTAAACTTGGTTAATATTGAGTTTATCCATAACCTTTGATGATTTTTATACTATTATTTTTCACAAATGATCTTTTTTTATCTTTTTTATATATTTTTTATGTTGAATTTTTATTTAAAGTTCCCCGTAAAAATAGTAATTAGAAATATAGCGGGCGATTCTACGATTGACATAACTATGGAAACTAATTCCTGTAGAAGGATCTTCAACGTCTGGGGAAGTAACGGTAATACTCATCACAGGATTGTCGAATGGGGCATAACCAACAAATGCATTAGAAACAGTGGCAGTATCAATTATTCCATCTTGATCAGTGTCTAAAAAGCTCTCACTAGTCCCCGTTTTTCCCGCCGGATCTGGTGCTTTACCCATGACGTTTTTTCCGAGTCCAATTGTCATTACCGCACGAAAGCCTTCTTGAATGCGGGCAAGATATACTTCTTCCGTATCGACAAAATTTAAGATAACGGGTTCTATTTCATAAGCGAGTTTTCCTAAGCCTTCATTATTTGTCGGTTCATATACAGCTTTTAATAAATGAGGTTGTAACCTTTTTCCGTCTGATGCGATTGTTGTGATATATTGAGACAGTTGAATTGGTGTATAGGTATCATATTGACCAATAGCATAATTTAATAAGAATTCTGGTTTGACGCTTTTGCCAATATATCCTAGGCTTTCTACGGGTAAGTCAATACCGGTTTTTACGCCCAACCCAAAATCGGAAAACGTTTTCCGGTAAATCTGAAATGCGGTCGGATCGATGATTAGCGGTTCATTATAGCGATAATTTCCTTTTCCTACTCGCATAGCAATTTTAAATTGGTAGACATTAGAAGACTCGGCAAGAGCAATAATATCATTTAATGAACCAACACGATGAGAGGAGCATTTAGCAGGAATGGATTTGATTTTAATGCATTCATCCGTCATCACTTCACCCATTTGTAGCACTCCTGTATTGTAGCCTACTAACATTGACGCTCCCTTTACTACGCTACCAGGTGCCATGGGATCAGTCAATGCGTAGGTAGAAATATCGGTTCCTTTATAACTGTTTCCATCTTTGATTAACTGTCTCCCTGATAAGGCTAGTACTTCTCCAGTCTGAGGTTCTTGAATAATTGCATAGGTTTTAGAAAGATAACGTGTATTAGCCTCTTTCTTTGCTCGGATTAATTCGCGGTCGATTAACTGATCTACTGCTTGTTGAAGTTCAATATCAATTGTCAGTACTATGTCATTTCCTCGAATAGCATCGCTTACTTTTTCTAATGAGTGGTCGTTGATTTTACGATAAGTAGCTTTAGTGCCTTTTAATAAATATTCATATTGTTTTTCTAAATTACTTACTCCTACTATATCATTTAATGCATAACCAGATTCCAAATAAGCATCTTTATCTTCTTTGGGAACAGAATTGACGCTTCCTAAAATACTACGTAAAGTATCACCATACAGATATTCTCTTTCCCAAGTAATTTTCGTATTAAAGCCAGATAAGTTTTCATTGTTTTCTGAGAAATAAGAATATTCTTGATCAGTTACATTGTTTGCCTTGATTATTTTTTGTTCGTATGAATATCCTCGATTCATCAGATAATATAAGTAAGCTGCTTGTTTATCTTCTTCTAGATATACCGCTAAATCCTCATCTGTTATTCGATCTATTTTTAAATTTTCAATATCGCTACTATTTAGTTCTCTTCTTTTTAATTTTTCGTATTCTTCCGCCGTAATTCTAGATGTAGCGATATCTTGATTTTGGGCTAACCAAAATTCTTTTAAATTCCGAGTAGTTAGTTTTTCATAGGGTAGAGAAATTTTTTTTATCACTTGATAAGCCAATTCAATTTCTTCTTCTACACTGATATCATCCTTTTTTTGATAATAAATTACTGGAACTGAAACATTATCGACTAAAAGTTTATAATTACGATCATAGATTCTGCCTCGAGGCGCACTTTCTCCTTCAATGATTACTTCGGTTAAGGAGGCTAGCTTTTCATCATAAAAACTACGTTTAAAATAAATAGTTCTTGTTAATGTTATTGCCAAAACCAGGAATATGGTTACAACAAAAATTTCCGTCCAAAAGATTCTTCGATCGACTATTTTATTTTTTTTCATTTCACTTCACCATTTATAGTTTGTGTCTATTTAGATAAAAATTACATAAAATTTATTAGGTGAAGAAAATGTATAAAGCGATTATTAAACAGTGGATTCCTAAAATTAATAAACAAGATTTAACTGTTTATTTACAAAACAATCATATTATGGCTTCTTCTCAAGAGGTAGAAGTCCTTTATCATTATTTAAAAACAAGATGGGAAGAGGTCTATGATGGACGACGTGATGTATTTCATGAATTGCAAGGAAAACTAAGTCCTGAACTTTATCAAAGATTATATACTTTATATTTAGAGATGAGAAAGAAATTTTGCATTTAAAAAGGCACCTAATGGTGTCTAGTTTTCTTTTTTGCCATTTATTATTCTGATTTTGTCTAACAGTTCTTGATCAAATTTACCCTCTTTGATCATAGCGATTTCTTCACGATAAGGAGCAAACTCTCTATCGACATAAGGAGTTTCTAAGATTTTAGGAACATTTTCTAATCGTGGATGATTGATGACATATAACAAATTGTCAAATCCGATTGTTCCAAAGCCAATGTTCTCGTGGCGATCTTTATGCGCACCTATTGGATTTTTACTGTCGTTGATATGGATGCAGCCAATTTTTTCTAAACCGATAATTTGGTCGAATTCCGCTAAGATTTGATCAAATTTATCAATTCTATATCCGGCATCGTTTAAATGACAAGTATCTAGGCAAACGCCAAGGCGATCATTGTCTTTAACGCCATCTAAGATCGTTTTTAATTCTTGAAAGTTTTTTCCTAGTTCGCTTCCTTTACCCGCCATCGTCTCCAAAAGAATTTTTACTTGGTGATGATCATTTAAAAACACAGTATTTAATCCGTCTATAATATTCTGTAAACCTTGTTCTACTCCTTGACCAACGTGACTTCCTGGATGAAGAACTAAATATTTAACTCCTAATTGATTACAACGATTTAGCTCTTCAGTCAAAAAGCGAACACCAAAATCTAAGTTATCGTGATTGGCTAAATTGATAATGTATGGAGCGTGTACAATTACGGTATTCGGATCGATATGATGTTCTTGCATTAATTTTCTTGCTTCTTCTGTCTTTTCTGATGAAATTTTTGAACGATTTGTATTTTGGGGAGCTCCGGTATAAAACATAAAGGTATTTGCTCCATAAGAAATCGCTTCCTCTACTGATTTTAGTAACTGTTTGTTTTTGTCAAATGAAACGTGACTACCGAGTAATAACAATTTACTTCAACTCCTATCCACCACAACGACTACCACTATAAATGGTCACATCCCAGTCTTCATATTCACCTGAATCTTGAAGCGCTTGGACTTTTTCTAACCCTTTTATTGTCGCTAATGTAGCTTGACTACCGTCTCTTGCCCCACATAATGACTGGACAGTAACTTCCATTTTATTTTTGGCATTTTTAATGATATCATCCCGATTGAAAGATCCTTCTTCTTCCATCGGCAAGGCATAACCATCTTGATCTTGAGAAGTAATATAATAGGTATAATGTGGATTTTCTCCTGTTCCGCTATTAATTATAGCGACATAGCTTTTACTATCTACCCACTCACTACCAAATGGAGAGGTGGTTGATCCTTTCTCTAAAGGTATTGCATCGAAGGAAAGAATAGTTACATCATTTTCGTCGAGTGGTGCCCTTACCTGTTCAGAAAGAATCAGATTTCTGGCGGCGGCGAGGTATTCTTGCATCACTACTATGTATGATTCTTTTTTAGAATTTACGATATAGTTAGACACAGCTGGCACCGCAATTGTTAGAATCACGGCTAAGATGACAATTACCGCTAATAATTCGATTAAAGTAAAAGCGTTCTTTTTCATTTTATCTCCCCTATTCCTACCTTTAACTATAGCATAATTTGACTAAAAAAGAAAGAAAAAAAACTACCGATTTGATATGAACCCCGTTTCTTGGACATAGAAACGAGGTTTTTTATATGAGTAAATTAAACTATGAAGATAAAATAAATTTATATAATGATTGGAAAAAGGGGTGTTCTATGATTTTGCTATCAAAAAAAT
>DVKF01000033.1 GCA_018716115.1 Candidatus Alloscybalousia intestinigallinarum | reverse complement strand
AAACATAAATTAATACCTTCTTTCTATTTTATTATAAAACTATTGTTTACTTTAGAAGCACAATTGTTTACTTTTTAATTCAATTGTCTATATAATTCCCTCTCTTGTCTACTTTTAGTTTACCACTGTAACCTGAGTTAGAAACCGTTATTGAAAATATGGAAGATTACGATGTTATTTTAATTGGTTATCCAAATTGGTGGGCAACCATCCCAATGCCAATCGCAACCTTTTTAGAAAGCTATGATTTTAGTGATAAAGTAATCATTCCTTTCTGTAGTCATGGTGGCGGAAGCTTTGGTCAAAGTATTACCGATATTTCTAAGCTTGCTCCTAATTCTAGAATTGGTGAAGGACTTAGTATTCATTATTCAGGTGGTAGTGAGCTCGATCACGACATTGATGAATGGTTACAAATAAATGGAATAGAAAGTTAATAATATGAAAAAGAATATGAGAATAATTATTGATATAATGATGTTTATTTTATTTATCATTTTAATGGGGTATCATATTACTGGAAATGATCTCCATGAAATATTAGGTACGATGACTTTTGTCTTCTTCATTTTGCATCATATCGTAAATATTAAATGGTATAAGACAATATTTAAAGGTAAATATTCCTTTTATCGACTAGTTCAGCTAATCATCGATACACTTTTGTTTATAGCGATGATTGGAATAATCGCAAGTAGTATTATGATTTCATCGAATGTATTTTCCTTTTTAAATATTCAAACGACGATGTTTGCCCGTAATTTACATATGGTATCTACTTCATGGGGACTAGTATTGATGGCAATTCATTTAGGACTACATTTAAATGTTATACTAACAAAACTGAGTAAAAAAATGAAGAATAATATTTTTGAATATGTATATTATCTGATAATCGCAATATTTATGCTATTTGGATTATATACATTTATAGATACTAAACTATGGAAAGATATGTTCTTAGTTAGTCAATTTAAATTTTTCGACTATGATCAAAATCCCTATCTATTTTATCTTGGAGAACTTGCGATAGTCTGTTTAATTTCCCTTTTGACGTATTTTCTACTAAAAGTAAGTAAAATAAAAAAGAAGAAAGTCTAAAAATATAATTTTGATTAAAGTAAATCAACTATAATAGCGATTTGCTTTTTTCCTGATTTGTGGTAAATAGTATCCGAAAGCGAGAGGCAAAATGAAAATCAATTTTAATGAATTAAAGGAAATTCGTGTATCGAATATGAATGATGGTAATGGTATCGTAAAATCAAAAATGTTTATAAGTGATGATTGTAAAATTATAAAAGCAATTCTAGAACCTAATGCTTCGATGGGAAAACATACACAAAAAAATAATGAATTTATCTATGTCATATCCGGTCAAGCAAGAATAATTATAGATGGCCAAGAGGAAATCATCAATAAAGATGAAGTACATTATTGTCCATTAGGAAGTACCCACGAAATCGTCAATCATACAGATGAAGATTTAGTGCTATTAGATATTACAGTTGAAAAGTAGTAGAAAGAACAAAGTAAAAAAGCATATTTTAGTTGTAAATGCTTGAAATGCTTGAAATGCTAGATATAAGTACATAAAAGTATTATAATACTATTAGATATTTGATCAATCTTATATTGAAAAAACGTAGTTTAGTGTAATTTCTTTATTTCGAACAGTAAAAATTGGAAGTTAGATATTGAATGGTTTCTAATTGAGATATAAGCGTAAACTACATTTGATGACATTTCTAGAGGAGGCAAAAATATGTGTGATGAAATAAAAGAACTTTTAGAACAAAAAAGTTTTGATGAAATTTTAAGAAAATATGGGCTATATAAATATGAGTTGATTTCAGGAATACGAAATGAGTTATATAAAAATCCAGGGATGCCTAATGAGGGGTCAAGTTTAAATCCAGACGAACAAGCAATCTTAATGAATATCTACCTAGAACATGCATCCATGTTTAATATAGAAAATGAAAAAGTTATGCTTGTTTCTGATACTCATATGAAAAGTCGTGTTGAAAGATTAGACTATTTTAGATATGTTTTAGATTACTGTGAAGATCAAGGAATTCGCTATTTAATCCATGGAGGAGATATCGCCGATGGGACGTATATTAAGGATGGGAAGAGTTATTCAATAAGTTTCGACACTACAGAAACGATTGTAAAAGATCAGGTCGATTATATTTTAAGCAATTATCCGACTAGTTCAAAAGTGAAACAATATGTCTTATCGGGAAATCATGATGAAAGATATACATATCCCAAATCTGGGGTAGATATTCTAAAAATATTAGCGCAGTATAAAGGCATTTATCCGTTAGGACCTTTGCAAGCTTTCGGTCATATTAATGGGCAGCTAATTTCTTTAGAACATAGAGGTTATAACTGTCCTGCTCTTGCTGCTGCACAAGTCAATCGCCCTGATTTTACAATACGTGGTCATTCTCACAAAAATGATTTTTCTCTACTCAACACTATATATTTACCAGCACTAAGTGATAATGATAATAATGATAAAAATGATGTATATCATAAGAAAATGGGAATAAATATCTTGCCTGGCTTCACCGTTATGGAGCCAATAGAAACTGAATA
Source organism: Candidatus Alloscybalousia intestinigallinarum (assembly GCA_018716115.1). Classification (GTDB taxonomy): domain Bacteria; phylum Bacillota_I; class Bacilli_A; order RF39; family UBA660; genus Alloscybalousia; species Alloscybalousia intestinigallinarum. The sequence continues at coordinate 18,890 of DVKF01000033.1, read as the reverse complement.
TGCGACAATTTTTAAGTGCCAGAGTTTCTATTTTGATAATATTGGTCATCAGGAGAATGATGAGAAAAAATTCACACTAAAAAAGAAAATATGAATGATTGGTTAAATAGACAAAAAATAAATAAAAAGGAGAATAACGATGAGTTTAACAATAAATATCTATTATACAGGAATAAATGGTAGTGCGAAAAAGTTTGCACAAGAGATGATTACTAAAGGAATAGTAGATCAAGTGCGTAATGAAGAGGGGAATAAAAGGTATGAATATTTTTTCCCAGAAAATGATCCAGAAACCGTTTTATTGATTGATTGCTGGGAAAATCAAGAAGCTTTAGATTTTCATCATCAATCGCCAATGATGGAAGAAATTGCTAAGTTGAGAGAAAAATATCAATTAAGAATGAAAGTAGAACAGTATGTATCTTATTCCAAAGACAACCAAGATTTTGAAACGGTAATTAGAAACAGGACCGCAACAAGAAAATTTAAAGATAAAAAAGTAGAAGAAGAAAAACTAATGAAAATCTTAGAAGCAGGAAGGTTAGCCCCAACTGCCAAAAATTTACAACCTCAAAAAATATATGTAGTACGTTCAGAGGAAGCTTTGAAGAAGATAGATGAAGTTAGTCCTTGTAGATATAATGCTCCAGTCGTTTTAATGGTATGTAGTGATAAAAATATTGCTTGGACTAAGGATGATTATTCAACCTATGAAATGGACGCGTGTATCGTCGCAACCCATATGATGTTAGAAGCAACCAATGTTGGTGTTGATAATATTTGGATTGAAATGTTTGATAAGCAAAAATTAAAAACGCAATTCAACTTGCCAGAAAATATCGAACCGGTTTGTTTAATTCCATTAGGCTATCAAGATGATGATTATAAAGGAAATCCCTTACACCATGTAAGAAAAGAATTAAAAGAAACCGTCGAGTTTATATAAAATAAAACCGAGATAAATTAGAATATAATTTACCTAATAGATCATGATAAAACCCCAAAAAAATCGTTAGGAGACACTATCATGATCTTAAAAGAAAAGAACGAAATAGAATGACTATGTATGATAAAATAACATATAGTAGAGGAGAAAATTTATGGAATCATTTCATCAATCTGATAAAAATAAAGAGAAAAAATTAGATATTCAAAAAGCCTTTGAATTAAATTTAAAATATATATCTAGTCAAGAAATGAATGTCGAAGATATTAAAAATCAATTTGTCAAATCCAATACTAGATTTTATCTAACGGTAGGGGAGATTGATTGTCCGACTGGTAAAATTATTGTCTCTGATCCACTTGCCTATTTAGCTAGTGGAAAGTTTTCGCCCATTCTAGAAACTGAGATTCCTGTCGGCAAATATCCAGTTGAGGTTTCGATATGTCGAAGTCCTGAAATAGGAATCAGAATGTGTACAGCTAGACTAAAAATCAAAAACACTCCAGCTGTTAAATATGTTATTGCTAACCCTACCGAAGAAAGTGCTGCTTTTGTCGCTAAAGATGGCGTCCTAAGTGGGTTTCCAGTAGATGCAGGAATGATTTCTTTTTGTGATGAGCAAGTAGGAAAAGAATATCAAACATTTTTAGATGCTTGGTATCAAGATAACCCTGATGGTAATCACTACGATGATTATTTCGCTACATTCTTTAAAGAGAGTGCACTCAAGTTACCCCAATACCAAAGAGAAGAGGGAGATTTTATCGAGTGGGAAAACCCTAGTACTAAACATAAATTAGTGATGATTGCTAGTGGTTTTGGTGATGGTTTTTATCAGGCTTATTGGGGATATGATGAAAAAAATGAAATTTGTGAATTGATTGTACCTTTAGTAAATCCTGATTTGTTCGGTGTTTAAACGATGAAGATAATCAATAATAGGAGTATGCTAGATGAATTTGTATGAGACCTTGAACCAGTTAAATATTCAATATAAGGAAATAGAACATGAAGCAGTCTATACGGTCGAACAAGCCCAATTTATAAAAAAGTATATTGAGGGAACAAGGTGTAAGAATCTATTTTTAACCAACAAGAAAAATCAATATTACTTAGTGATATTAGAAGAAAGTAAACAGTTAGACATCAAGAAACTCGCTCAACTAGTGAATCAACCACACTTATCCTTTGCGAGCAGCCAAAGATTAAAGAGGATATTAGATTTACAGCCTGGAAGTGTAACCCCACTTGGGATTATCAATGATAAAGATAATTTAGTTACTTTGTTGATTGACAAAGAACTACAAAACAAAAATTTATTAGTACATCCTAATACCAATACGAAAACACTATCGATTAGTTATGATGATTTAATAAAGTTTATCGAGTATGAAAATCATACGTGGCTCATATTTGAATGAAAACAATCAATAAATAATAAAAGTGTAAGAAATAGATGGCTTATTTATATTCTTACACTTTTTATTGACTAAATTTAGAGAATATATAGATATATTAATACCAAATAACAATCACCTAGAACCGAATGACAGTTACTCAAATAATTTATCCATCGTTATTCCTAAGACGACAGAAATTCTATATAAAGTATCCACAGAACAACCAATAGATCCTTTTTTATATTCTAGTCTTCTAATAAAATCATAAGATTTTCCGACATCGACCGCCAATTGTTCTTGTGTAATACCAGCAATTTTTCTATACTTTCTAATATTACTAGATACTTTAACCATGATATTATCTTCAAAAAAAGTAGTCATAAAAGTTTTGCCCTTAGTCATAATGATAAACGATAACTTTAGCTTCTTTTTCTTGTTTTACTATTTTTATATCACATACTTCTTTACTCATTTATACAAGAAATAAATGAAATATGAAGTCTAAACAAAATGTTTTTGGATATTAAAATTAATCTAGAAAATGAATTGTAATATTGATTATGAATATGTTAGAATTGTGTTATTAAAGTTCGAGAATTATACGAAATTTTTCAAAAAGGAAAAGAGGTGGATTCATGGATAGGACCAAAATAGATAGAAACGATAGAATAAGAGGCTCATTGGTGGGCGGGGCAATTGGTGATGCCCTTGGTTATCCAATCGAGTTTGCAAGAAATATCAAGGAAAGACAAGTTAGTAAATATTTATCCGATAAGGGAATAATATCTGATGATACTCAAATGACTCTGTTTACGGCCAATGCTTTGTTATGGCGAGAAACAAGAGCTATTTTAAAAGGAATAGCGCCATCCTATAACAATGCGATTTATTTGGCTTACCTAGACTGGCTAGAAACCCAAACTGGAAAGAAAAACGAAAAACCAATTTCTTGGATAAAAGAAGTACCAGAATTAAAAGAAAAAAGAACTCCGGGAAATACTTGTATAAGTGCTTTATTATCTGAAAAAATGGGTACTTTCAAAGAGCCAATTAACTACAGTAAAGGCTGTGGAACAGTAATGAGAATTGCTCCTATTGGCTTATCTATCCCAGATCCCCTTGCAGCTGGAAAAATCGCAAGAGAATCAAGTGCCATAACTCATGGACACCAGTTGGGGATGATTCCTTCTGATTTTGAAGCTATCTTCATTAACATACTAATCCACGAAAATCTATCGTTAGAAGAATCACTAGAGAAAGCATTAAAATTATATGCAGACAATTCAAGTGTCTATTCAAAAGAATTTAATGACTATTTTCTTCAGCTAGTAAACAAGGCAATTACCCTTAGTAAGGAAAATATCCAAGATACTTTAGCCATCAAAGAACTAGGAAAAGGGTGGGTGGCAGAAGAAGCTTTGGCAATTGCCTTATACTCTTGTTTGAAACATCAAAATAGTGTGATAGATACCTTGATATGTGCAGTCAATCATGATGGAGATAGTGATTCAACTGGAGCGATTGCCGGTAATATCATTGGTGCTTATCTAGGATATTCTTCAATAGATAAATATTACATTGATCATCTAGAATTAAAAGAGCTAATCTTAGAACTAGCAGACGATTTATCCTATTCACTAACGGATTTATTTAATCAAGAATCAAGTGATTTGTTATGGATGGATAAATACGTTACTTGCAAAAAGAAAAACTATCGTTAAAGGAGGAAAATGATGAATAATCAATTACAAGAATTTTTAATTAAGGCTAAAAAAGAAACATATGCCAATAGTGAAGCCGAAAGAATTAATTCTTCTAGAACCGGATCCCGCGATTATGAATATCGTAATGAAAATATGATATATCATGATACTTATTTTGGCGGAACTCATTTTATGGGAGAAGAAGTAGTTTACTTAGAAAAAGATACTCTGATATGGGGAATGAACTATTACGGAGTTACTTTAGATGAGTCATTAAGTGAAGAAGCAATGGATAATGCCTTAAGACCTGCTCTTATGCTAGTAGGTAGTGATGATACCATCCCAGTAAGAGGACCAAAAGAGTATACGAATGGTGAATATAAATATACCTTTCATGTTTCTGGAAGTATCGAATATTTTGAAGGTGAAGAAAATATCTATAAAAACGATAAAAAAGTTTACACGTTAAAATGTCATGGTGGAGTAATTATATGAGTTTAAATAATCATATTAACGATTATGATGAGTTTGCAGAAAAGAGACATTACGAGGTCATAAATGGAATGAAAAAATCATTACGATTTGTAGAAAAGCCAATGATGATATCGATGTTACCAAACTTAGAAGGAAAAAGAGTTCTTATGCTAGGATGTGGAACCGCAGAAGAAAGTGAGATATTAAGTAAATATAACCCGAAAAAGATAATTGGAATAGATATTTCTCCAAAATCTATAATGATTGCTAAGAAAAGTTATCCCAATTGCGAATTTCTCGTTGGGAATATGTTAGAACTTCCATTTCAAGAAAATGAATTTGATTTTATTTTTAGCAGTTTAGCCATTAGTCATGTGGAAGATAAAGACAAAGTATTTCGCGAATTATATAGAGTTTTAGAAAGCGAAGGAGAATTATTATTTTCAGTTGGACATCCAATGAGATTTGCCACTGAAAAAATAGCTTGCAATGACACTTATTATCATGTTATAGGCTTTGAGGGTGGTAGTAACGGTAATCATGTATTAGGAAACTACATGTCTCATACCAAACAAATAAATTGTTTTAATGATAACGAAGTACTAGAAGAGTTTATAGCTCCACCATCATATTTTTTTGAAACACTGCTCAATAATCATTTTACCGTTGTAAATTTTAAAGAATCTAGATGTATTGATGAATGTAAAGAAGTAGATGAGGCATATTACAATAAATTTCACGAAATCCCACAATTTATGGCTTTTTTGGCAAAAAAAGAAAGATAGTCTTACCGAATATAAGATTATCTTTTTCATCATCTTTTTATTGTTATTGACAATAAAAAAGTACGATAACTACTAAATATTTCCTAGACTTTCTCTTTTTTAATACTTGTTGAACTTCTTAGTATTACATTGCTTTTTTAAACGTTTTGTGGTAAAGTATGACCTAATTCTAAGGAGAAAATATCATGAGAGAATTTAAAGAATTATTTGAAGAATTAGGGTATACATTTCAAAGTGCAGATATTTTAGAAGATGTATATTTATTTTACAAGTATTATAATAATGAAGTAAATAAAGGTGTCGCTGCGATTTTACTTGAAGGAGATCCGGGGTGTGGTAAAACTTATTTATCCGAGGTGTTTAGTAAATTCTTAGGGAATGATACAGAATATATTTATACACAATGTGTAGAAGAAACAAATAGTGATAGATTAATTGTCACATATAATGTGCCAGCAATTGTGAAAGGTGATGCAGATAAATCTATCGCTGAAGGTATTTTGACAAGGGCCATAAATCAAGCAAACTCTAACAAAAAGGTTGTTTTAGCGATAGATGAATTAGACAAAGCACGAGAAGTTCTAGATTCTTATTTTCTCGATTTTTTACAAAATGGCAGAATTGAAACTTCAAATAATGAAATATTATCTTTAACTGAAGAAGGCAGAAAAAACTTATATGTAATTTTGGCGAAAAATAATGAAAGAAATCTATTAGATGCATTACTTAGAAGATGTTCTGTAATAAAATTACCCCCAATGCCACCAGTCTTGGCTTATAAAACTTTATTAAAGAGATTTGAAAAAGCTGACCACGATTCTAAATTTTTAAAATTTATCTGTAAAGTTTACGAAGCAATTTATAATGAACAAATGAAAAGCAATGAAGAGTTACTATCTCGTTTACCTGCACTACAAGAACTAATTAGTGCGATTACTAGCGATTATGAACTATTTGAAAATGGAATAAGTAGTACGAGAAGAATAAATAGTTTGATTAGAAAACTAGGGAAAGATACCGAAAGTAGAGATATTATAACGAATATTTTAATAAAAAAGTTTAAATATCAAAATCAAGATAGTAATTATACAAATGAAACACTCGATTTAGACATGGATAATCCAGACGATTATATGAGTACAAAAGACGCAGACAGTTTAGTAGAACAATATATCGAGAAAAAAGATAATGGTGAATATATATTTGAAGAAGATGAGTTTGAAGATCCAATGAAGGATGTTGCGAGTATTCTCGATCACATGAAGGATGATCAATCTTTAATTTTCTTAGACAAAGAAAACCGCGAAAAAATTGTTGAACTTGGGGTAATTACTCATCATGATCCAAAAGCATTAGAACTATTATTCAATAAAATTAAATTTAAAGGTAATCCAAATAGTAGATTTGGCTTTTTAGACTTTGAAGATGACAATTTTATCGGTTTAATGAAATATAAAAACACTTTAATCTTGATTGCCAATAAAGAATATGTATCTCCAAGATTATTGATGAGAGGATTAAGTACAATTATAACGATAATTTATGATTACCAAGAAAATCTCGATAAAATGTATTTCTCAGAAATAAGTGCATCAAATTTTAAACTTACAGGCTTGAATGTCAAAGTATTATCCCATATTCCTCGTTTAGTTTTAGATAAAATGACGATGCAAAACGGAGTCTATACTTATCAGACGCCAAATTTAAAAGTCACTCATGATGATAGTCTTAATATTAGCTATTTTAGATACTTACAAAAGTATAGAGCGGAACCTCTTTATGAAACAATAGAAAAACTTTGTAGATTTAATCCCGAACTTGCTATACCTGCATCTTTTATAAATGCCAAAAAACTTACCTCATTGGATAGTGAAATGGTTTATAGGTATTCTGATTTTGAACGGATGAAAAGTCATTGGATATCGCTTAGAACCGAAGGATGGGAAGTGATTATCGATGAATTTCAACCAATGAACTTATCGTTCGTGAAGGTGGATACCACTAGAAATAGTGAAAAAAATAGGTCGAATCTGTCGGTAAATAAAGATGCTTTTGTTTTTGAATGGAAAACAGATGAAGATTATGATCATAAGAAATTACATATCTACCCGAAATATAAATTAAATGGCGAGTATTTATTATATACATCTGATGCAGATTTTGAAAATAATGAATCAATTAAGCAACTTAATCCATTTCAAAAAGAAATCGCACTAATGGCAAGAAGCATTTTTGGAAATTTTGTCCCAGTATTTTCTAGTGAGCGAAATCCCGATTATTTTTCTTCGTTAACAATGTCTCAGACTGGTAGAATTGTAGATGATGAAAATAATAAAAATAAAATTCCTGGCATAAGTAAAAATATTACAACAGAACAAGATTTTATAAATTATTATGATTCTATTTCTCAACCATCTGCTATTATTACTTCAGAAAAAGTATTAAAAAGGACTTTGAAATAATGGATAATATACCAAATCTAGATGATTTATTAAATTATGGAGATAAATATCCATACCCAGATTTAATCATGAGTGACTATTTTAGAATAGATCCTAGTAAAGGAAATGATGATAGCACTGCACAACCAGGAGAAGAAGAAACTTCATTATCTAGTGAAGAAACTCAAAAGCTGGAAGAAAATGCATCGTCTAATGAAGAGAGTCAGGAACAAGAGGAGACCTCATCATTTAACGAAGAGAGCCAAGGGCAAGAGGAACCCTCGTCGTCTAAAGAGGAGAGTCAGGAACAAGAGGAAACCTCATCATCTAAAGAGGAAGCTCAAAGGCAAGAGGAAACCGCATCATCTAAAGAGGAAAGCCAAGAACAAGAGGAGACCACATCATCTAATGAGGAAAGTCAAGGAGAAGAGGAGACCACATCATCTAATGAGGAGAGTCAGAAACAAGAGGAACCCTCATCATCTAAAGAGGAGAGTCAAGGACAAGAGGAGACTACATCATCTAATGAGGAAAGTCAGAAACAGGAAGAAACAACATTGCCTAAAGACGAAAATGATTTTAATGATTTAATCGCAAATTATGATGAAAATAATAGTATCAAAAATGAAAGCAAAAGTTTAGATAGTCCTAGCGAAAAATTAGATGATATTCAACCAACACGAATTTATAAAGTTTTTAGAAAACTAGTTTCGTTAAGTTACGAGCAATATCAAAAAGGAACATATAAATACAACAAAAAAGAAATCATAAAACATTATTTGACAAACCAAAAATTTAGAATTATCGATGATTTAGAAAGTCCGACATTTAAACCAGATGTTTATGTTTTTGATTTATCCCCTTCTAATAACAGATCACTAGAAATGTACGTTAATGCTATTAGTAGTGTCGCAATCAAAAATTCGTTGATATATTTAACTTATAATAGTTGTATACTAAGAAAACTCCTAATAAAAAAAGAAAACCCACATGGAATTGATGTTAGTAAAATCGCTAATTCCCAAGAAAAAAATTATAACAATATTGATTGTACTGTTTTTACTGAATATCGTTCCTTGTATGAAGAATTAAAAGAGATAAGAAATAGAAAAATCTATATTTTTTCTGATTTTGATATTAGTAGTGATATCTCCAAATTATCACAAGAAAATCCAAATATAGTATGGTTCTCTACGGAAAAAACCAATCATGGTAATTTAAATTATGGCGACTATTTTTATAGAGAATATCCTTCTAATTATATAGGTTACTATATTGAAACTTCGGGGATTGATGATATTGAAAAATTTGTACTTGAAAAGAATAAAAACAAGTATAAAAGGAGAACTGTATAATGGATAATATAAACTTTAACAAATTATTAAATGATAAATATTTTTTACTACAAGATATTGCGCAAAAATATAACTATAATGAAGAATTACTAGATATGATAACATTCATATATATTAGCTTTTATATGGATTTTGGTAAAAGTTGTGATTTTCCTCTTTATGATTTATTTAATCAAGTAAAAGTTATTTATGATCATGGTACAGTTAATGATATCTCGTTAAAAAATAACTTTGGTCCAATGCCAAACGGAAGTGCAGCTGTAACGATTTTTACTCCCAATTTGAATGTTTTTAAAGATAGTAATTTAAAACAAAACCCACAAACTATATTACTAGGAACTCATGTAGATGAATACTTAGCTACCCCAGCACTAAAACTTGAAATGTTAGCACACGAAGTTAGGCATGCATTAATGGGATATTATAATACCAATAGATTATTAGATCAAAATACGTATTTTATGAGAAGTGGCTTACAAGAAACATATTACATAAGAAAAGAAAATCAAACAGAACAATTTACTGTTAAGAGAGTTGGAACAATACTAGATGAAATAACCAATACATACATTACGGAACTATTAGTAAACAGAATAATGTCTTTCAAAAAATATGACATTCAAAATAACCACTTAAGATCATATTTGAATTCTATAAAAACAAGTCAGCCCGATGGAAGATATCGAGCTATTGGATATAATTCTGAAGTAAGACTTTTATATCCATTACTAGTAAACGAAATGTTTATTCATTTAATCAATCAACATCAATTTGACGGTGAAATAAATATAGTGAAAGAATTTATTGAAAATAATACGGATATTTGTAGTTATCAAGATTTATGCGATTTGTTAGATGAAGTTTATAATGGCAATAGAAAGTACATATCAGAAGTTCAAAATAATAATATTGATTTTGTTCATAATCATATTAATCATATCCACAAAGCAAAATCTATTGTTTTAGACATTGAAAGTAAAATATTAATAAAAAGAAAATAATTTTTTTACTAGTTGGAAGAAGAATGACTTTATTAAAATAGATATTTTGCTATTTATGAAGTTAACTATTTTCCTATCAAATATCAAGTATCAAAAAACTAAATAGTATTGCATTTTGTTCTAAAAATGTTATGATATATTATAATTTTTTACAGGGTTTGGAGGTAAGATTATGATAGAAAAGGATAAATTTATAGTTGAACATGAATTCACTAAATCGGAGATAGCAACGTACTTAAAAGATTTCCATGAAACGACAATGTTGGCAGCGAAATATTATAAGCAGTCATTTTTTGAAGTGTTTCTAAATGCTATGGCATACGACAACAGAATACAATTTGCTAATTCCGCCTATTATCAAGAAATGATATCAATTTATCAATTTCAAGTGCTTTCAAAATATTTGACAGCTTTTTATGATAATAATAGAAGTAAAAAGAAAAATAACCTTAATTATTTACTTGAAAATAGACTAGAAAGTATTAGTATTCCAGAAAAAATTTTTGTTGCACCTTCATCTAAAAGTGATTTCAGTAACCAAGAAATAATAGAATTGATAAGATATGCTTTTAATCATAATGATAAGCCAGATCATGCGTTATTAAAATTTTTAAGAGTCTATGAAAATGGGAAAATAGATATATATGCAGAACTCTTAGTCGAGGATAAAGATAAAGGTAAGCTGTTTAAAGTAAGATTAAATCTGGGCGATTTTTCTAACATAATTTTAGAATTTAAAAGCGCTCTTAATTTTAACTTGTTGGTAATACGTAATAAAATAAATTTCACTTCTTCAACCGATATTGACGTTATATTAAATAACATTTATGTTAGAAAATTCTATCCAAAAGGAAAAACTTCTGAAGAACAATTGAAAAATTTGAATGATTATTTTTCTGAAATGCTAGAACAAGAGAAATCAGAAAAGCAAGTGATGAAAAAAGATTTAAAAACACAACAAGAAGAGTTAAAAAAGAAACAAGATGAATATGAAGAATTTTTGATGAAAAATGGCTTAGAATTTAAAGATTACTCACTTACAGATTTTCAAAAGGAAAAGATTAAAGAAGAATTAAAAAATTGGCCAACAGAAGGAAACAATGTTTTATTTCATCTAGTTAATAATGTAATGCCGTTATCTGGTTTAAAACTTAGAAATTTGATAATTAATTTTTGCTTAGTCGATTTTTTTATGAAGAAACCTGAATGTTCATTAGATCAAATTAGAGAAGAGGCAGCGAAAATTTTTACAGAAAACCAATGCCCTAAAAATTCATCATTATATACTTATACAAAATTTTGGGGAATAGATAATAATTTTTTATATGATGTTTTTGACCTTGAAAATAGTCTTTCCACGGCTAGTGCGATATATTATGGATATTTGTTCGATACACTGACTACTGGTAAAGGCGACATAGGGATAATGTCTGGAAATGAAGTTTCACGAACTAACCTTCGAAATTCTTTTGTTCATATGAGATATGGTAGTGGGTCAAATGATTCTTGGGAATTGTTTGATTTAAAAGATAAAAAAAATCCGTCAAAAAAATTTCGTAAAATCATTTCCTCAAAAGATATGGAAGAGTGTTCAAAAAGAATTTATAGAGAGAAAACAAAACAAGAAAGCCAAAAGGATGATTTTATGGATATGCCAATTCAATTTGGATATGTATATTCAAAGAAAGAAGAAAGTATGGTGGCCACAATTTTGTGCACAAAAGGTTCAAATTGTTATTTTTTCCCCTTGTTGGCAATAAATGATCTGCCTACATTGAAAGTTATTAGGAAAGATCAATCATTAAAAGACGCAACAGAAGAGGAAAAAGGAATGTTTATAAATGAGTTACATAACTTATCAAATCGAGTAAATGAAAAGTATAAATTCTTGATTGACCAAATAATAAATATGATACAATTAACTACCTCAAATATAGAACCAGATGTAGATATAGAAAAAGAAAAGTGTAAGCGAAAAACACTTTAATCTGTTAATATTAATGTTTTATTCTTCTCCTTTTGAAAATGAAAAAGATAATCATCAAGTCAGTTATCGTAAATATGGTAGTGAAGAAACTCATTCTATGAGTATCGAGGAATTTATCCATTTCATCAAAGAAGAAATCAAAAAAAGATAATAGTACTGAAGAATAATTATAAGTCTAATCATTACTGGCTTGAAAAAATAAAAGCAAATTGAGAATAAGAAAAGCGATTAAAACGCTTTAATAAGTACTTTATAAAATTGAATTATTTTTTAAAGAATTAGAAAAGGCTAATTAGGTATTAAAAAATTATGATAAAATTTAGTTGAGAGGAAGTTAACTATGAATTTTCTTAACGAACAACTAACGGAATATGTTGAAAATAAGATATTCCCAATTTACGATAAAAATGAGGCAGGACATGGAATTGAACATATAGAATATGTAATTAGAAGAAGCCTTGAGTTCGCAAGACAGTTTGATCATATTGATTTAAATATGGTTTATGTTATTGCTGCTTTTCATGATTTAGCACATCATATTGATAAAGATAACCATGAAGTATTATCTGCTAAATTATTTTATGAAAATGAAACAATGAAAAAATTTTTTACTGATGAGCAAAGACAAATAATTAAGGAAGCGATTGAAGATCATCGGGCAAGTTTAGAATACGAGCCTAGAAGTAACTATGGAAAAATAGTATCTTCTGCGGATAGATATATCGATATAATATCGTCGTTAAAAAGTACTCATTCTTATATAGTTAAACATTATCCTGATTTAGATTTGAATCAAATGATTGACCACGCCTATAGACATATTTCTAAGAAGTTTGGACCAGAAGGTTATGCCAAAAGTTATTGTTACGATAAAGAATTTGAAGAGTTTAAAAAAGCTGTAGAAGAATTATTAGAGGATAAATATGAGTTTGCGGTAAAATACATGGAGGTAAATGGAATTATGGATATTAAAGAAAAGGCGAAATTGTTTGCTATACAAGCACATATGGGACAAGTGAGAAAAAGTGAACCAGATAAACCCATGATTATACATCCTATTGGCGTAGGACAATTATTAGAATCCTTTGGGTATGATGACAATATTGTTGCAGCAGGATATTTACATGACGTTGTAGAGGATACAAAATATACAATCCATGATATAGAAAAAGAGTTTGGCAAAGATGTTGCTAATTTAGTAATGGGAGCATCTGAAGCAGATAAATCATTACCTTGGGAAGAAAGAAAAAAACATACGATTGAAGAAGTAAAAAAGCTACCACTCAGAAATAAATTAGTTGTTTGCGCGGATAAGATTAATAATTTAGAAGATTTATTTTTGAAGTTTGAAAAAAGTGGGGAAAGAGATTTTTCGGCATTCAAAAGAGGAGAAGAACAACAAAAATGGTATTATACAAGTATTTATGAAAGCTTAATAACAGGAGAGAATAAAGATTTACCTATTTTTGAAAGATTAAAAGATATATTAGATAAAGTCTTCTATAAGAAGGAAGATACTTATTTAAGAGATACTATTTTTATGGATAATAAAGATTACTATGCAAAATTAAAACAACTACATGCGATGAAAGTAGAACTTCAAAGATTAAAATCATTGTGTTCATTACCTAAACCTTTTGTGATTGAATTTAGTGGAACACCTAGAACAGGAAAAACAACCACAATAAATAATTTATATGACTTCTTTAAAAAGGGTGGATTTAATACAACCATAATTGAAGAATTTACAACATCTAAATATTATAAAGAAGTATTTAAAAAAAGATATAAAGATGTAAACTCTACTGAATCTAATATAGCAATTATAGAAGAAGTTACAAAACAGTTAGAAGATGCTCTTAATTCCGATAGAGAAATAATTTTAATTGACAGATCGATTAATGATAGACAAATATGGAATTATAGAAGATATGTTAGGGGAGAGATGCCAGAAGAACAATATCAAGAGGTAAAAGAAAAATATCGTTCTATATCAAAAAAATTAATTGATTTTCTAGTGATTACCTATGCAGAACCTTTAACTTCATTAAGAAGAGATTATGACTCGAGTTTAGCTTTAGAAAAAAGAAACTTTTTAAATCTAGATAATCTAAATGAATATAATAATCGTTTAAAAGATTTAGAAGGATTATTAGAAACAAGTGTAGAAGATTCCATTTTACTAGACACTACTTCTATGAGTATGAATGATGTTTCAGTAGAAATCGCTTCACAAATAATGCCTGCTATGAGAAAAAAGTATATAAAGTCCTTTCAACAAAAATATGATTTAAAATAATAATTTAAAAGGGGATAAAGAGTTAGATACTCTTTTCTTTTTTTGCTTTGATTCATATTTTGAAAACTTTGATTAATTAGCTCTTTTACTATCAATAACGTACTTGAGTTAATTACAATAAATTAAGTATAACTATTCAAGTATGTAAAAATATAGTATGATAGTAATATCAAGTGAATACTTTAACTTAATTAAAATAACGTGAAAAAGGAGTGATTGTATATGATAAAGTTAATTAAACCAACCTTAGAACACGAGGAAAAGTATAAAGATATGATAAGCGAATGGCAAAAATTTGGTGGACCTTATGTCCCATGTATAATTGAATATGATTGTGGCAATCCTATCGAACAATTAAATTATAATGCGGTTTTAAAAGTTGTAGATGATTATAGTAAAGGTAGAATATTTGATGATGATTTAGATTATTTTGAAAGGTCGGATTTCTATTTTATTTTTGATGATGAAGATTTAATTGGAATGGGGGAAATTAGACATAATTTAAAACCATTAGGAACACAAACGATAGGACATATTGCCTGTGGAATTAGACCGTCAAAACGAAAACAAGGCTATGCTTTGAAATCGGTTGAAACGATGATTGATAAAATAAAGGAAGATGGGATTGATGAAGTTGTTGTTTGTCATTACTCTGAAAATAATATAACTCCAAAGATAATAGAAAAATTAGATTTTAAGTATCGAAATAGTGTTGTTTCTGAAGTAAGTAAAAAAGAAATAAAATGTTATACAAAGAAAATAAATTAGGAGAAAACCTTATGAAGGAAAATGTAGATCTAATCTTTGAAAAATTAAAAGAAGAAGATTTAGAAGAAGTAGCCCAACTATATGATGCAGAAAGACCAATGAATACAAACAGAATTAAGATGCTTCAAACATTTAAAAAAATTAAAGATAATTCTGATTATCAAATGATTGTGGTAAAACATAACAGTATTATTGTTGGTTTTGCGCAAGTTATCATTCATCATGATATTTTCGAAGAAAACAATCCTTTTATCACCATTTGGAGTGTTCGAGTAAAAAAAGAGTATAGAAGACTTAAAATAGGAACCAAATTATTTGAATATATCGAGAATATGGCTAGAAAAATGAATTGTGAGTTTATTTGTCTATTGGCTGATTCAGATAACATTGGCGCTAATCAATTTTATAAAAAATTAAATTACGAATGTGCTAATGGCTATGTGAAATTTTTAAAATAACTTTATCATAAAGATCATTTTCTTTATGATTGTATTACATTACTGATAAGCTAATAATTTGATAAGAAGATAAGCTAACAATATCTTTTACAACATAAATTTCCTTATCAGTGAATAGTTCATAAATAATCTTTACAATAAGGAAGCACATTATCATGAAAAAACATATTAACGAGTGACATAAGATGTTTCTATAAATAAACTTAAATATAAAATTATATAGGTGATATTGTATGAACAAAGATAAATTCATAAGATATGTATCTAGTAAATTAGAACATGGTATAGATGTAAATTTGGAATATCAAATTAAGGGGATTTCATATAAAATAAAATTTTTAGCTGCTGATGCTGATATAAATAAGGGGATAAAAGCTATTAATATACCAAGTATTTTGGCAATTCCATTATCACCAAATATAAATAATCAACTTGTAGTAGAATCTAACAATTTAGAAAGTGATAATTTGCAAGAAATTATAGAACAAGGAATACAAACAGGAATTAGATTAGCTCAATTAACAAGAGATTTGCCGTGTCCAATTGTTATTCCATTAATACCAAGTGATAAAGACTATCCCTATTTACAGCAATTATCTCGAGAATGTTTTAGCCTTTCCCATAACGATAAAAATTATCGAATAGATGAACAAGTCGTCAAAATTATTGCTCAAGCAAAATCTATTTTAAAAAAAGAAATTGGATTAGCTATGAAAGATAAAAT
The DNA here is from genome assembly GCA_018716115.1 of Candidatus Alloscybalousia intestinigallinarum. Classification (GTDB taxonomy): domain Bacteria; phylum Bacillota_I; class Bacilli_A; order RF39; family UBA660; genus Alloscybalousia; species Alloscybalousia intestinigallinarum. The sequence continues at coordinate 2,549 of DVKF01000033.1, read as the reverse complement.
ATTTTTAAATGGTTATTCAAGTTCAGGAGTTTTTGCCCAACGATTTGCGCTACTACATCCAGAAATGGTTGAAACTGCATGTATAGGTGGAGCAAGTGGCAGCATTCCCATTCCAACAGAAAAATTAGAATATCCCATCGGAATAGCTGATTATGAAACTCTGACAGGCAAGAAATTTGATCTGGAAAGTTATTCAAAAATTAAGTTTAGATATTATGTTGGCGAATTTGAAACGCAAAATAAATCAAACTCTAGGTTTGATGATTTCGGTAAACCTGCCCCTATGCATGATATGAGTTATTTTGATAGGAGTGTACCAATTGAAGTTGGAAAGCATCAAAGAAATATTCTAGGAAAAGAGATGTTTTCTAGAGTGGAAAATACAATTCAAATATTAAAAAAATTAGGAATCGATGTTCAACACAAAATAATTCTAGGCAGAGGTCACAATAATAAAAATGGTATAGGTGTTAATGAATTAGGAGATAAATTTATTAATGATACTTATAAAAGTACCATCTCAAACAAAAACTAGATTATGGAGCATCAGGATAATTAAATTGAATTTGAACGATTAAATAGAATCAATAAAAATCTCAATTTGTGTTAAGAGCAATCCCCGTAATGCTTGTTTTCCTATTTTATCCAAAATATCCCTTCTTTCTAATATATTATTCCATCATAGTTTTCTTAATAGTAAAGATGATGGTAATATTTATATCGGTGTTGATGATAATGTGAAAATTATTGGGCAAAAAAGTAAATTGGATTTGTTTAAAGAAAATAAAAGATTTATGTGAAATTAGCCCTTATGTTAAAAATTCTAATAGTTGTTATATTTGAATAAATGATTTATATAATTTATTATGAAGTAAAGGCCTTGGTAAAGATTCTATTTCAGTCGTTTTTGAAGAATATGATCTTGGCCCAAGATATCCAAAAATTAATTTAAATGAAGGAGTTTATTTAAATTATGATGCGGTTATGAAAATTGGAAATCCTTCATATACTCGGATTAAAAAAAAGAAGATGATGAGAATTAAAATCTTCTTTTTTTGTGCAATCATCTGTTGCCTTTTTCAATATTCAATTTTATAGTACCAAATATCATGAATTTTTGGTTCCATAAATAACCTTCTTACATCTAATTATTATATATTTGTTTAAATCCTACGATTCGTAGGGTGACTTCTTTTTATAATTATAATAAGCTTGATTTAGAAAGAAGTGATTTCTATGAGAAAAAATTTTACTAATTATTATGCATTAGTTATGTTGATATTGTTTATAGTATATAACTTGTTTTTAGAAAGTCTAAAGATTTATGGGGTGCTATATCAAGTATTTATGTTTTTACTGATCATAGTAAATGCAATCATTTTAATTTTTTTTAGAAAGAAAATCAAATATAAAACTTTAATCATTATTGTTTATTTATTAATATGGCTATTTTCTAAAAATGCTTTACAATGTTTTTTGGCTTTTTCTAATATTATATTATTATGCATAACCGGATTTATGGAAAAACATTCAATAAAAGTAATTTCTATTTTAATTGTAATATTTGGATATATATTCTGCTTACCGTTATTTTTTGCCTTTCTACTAGCCTTCGGTACAGAATTAGATGAAGAAAGTAATATCGATAATATATATGATGGTACGCACTATTATTGTGATGATCATTATGAAGTATACTCATATTCTGCTGGCGCTATGGATAGTTTTCATTACAGTATAGGTAAACATTATGAAATTTTAACTATTAGTGATACAATAAATATATCTTATAACGTACGAACTGAAAAAACATATGATGAATATAAAACCTATTTAAAAACACATAACTGTAAATTGGTAGGTGATAAAGATGGACCTAAATAAAATTTCTAATTTTATAAAACGGAAAAGAAAAGAATTAGGAATGACTCAAGATGAATTAGCAGAAAAATTATTTGTTACAGAAAAAGCAATCTCAAGATGGGAAACTGGTAGAGGTACTCCTGATATTTCTTTACTTCTTCCATTATCAAAAGAATTAAATATTGAAGTATCAGAATTATTAAATGGTGAAGAAAATAAGAAACCAAAAAATAATCTTGAACAATTACTTGAGTATAATGAGATTACAAAAAAGAATAGATTTAATATTCAATTCAAACTTGTAGTATTCTGTTATATATTATCGGTTGTGTCATTCTTGCTATATTTGAGATTTGAGTATGATCCAAATATTGAATTGAATTATTTTATTAGATTATTTATTGTGGTAATTGCTTCTGTTTTTGTAATTGTTGGTAATAAAATATATGGGGATAATTATGCTGAAAAAATAGAAGATAAAAAGAAAGTTACAAAACTTTCTCAGAGTGTAGACAAACCCCTAGATTTTTTTCTAGAGGTTTTCTTCTGAATAATTTTTTTTAGCGACTTTGAAAAAAAATCAAATAATTTATGAAACCATAAATAATAGATGATAATGTAAGTGGTTTTTTCCCCACATTATCATTTTTAATTGCAATATTTTTCATGTTTTGGGCAGCACAAAT
>DVKF01000032.1 GCA_018716115.1 Candidatus Alloscybalousia intestinigallinarum | reverse complement strand
AACGAAACGGTAATAAAAGAGTACGTGAAAAATCAAGGTAAACAAGTTACGGAATATAAGCAGTTGCATTTAGTGTTGAGTAGCATCGCTGGAAAAGATACCCCGTAGCTTGCTGCGGGGAGTTTCATTTTATATGCATATGTAGGTAATAATCCAATCATTTTGAGTGATATTATTGGAGATTCGGCGTCTTTAGCAGCTGGAGTTGCTATTGGTGGTACTTCCATTTTAGCAGGTGTTGGTATTGTGGCATTAGGTTATGCCGCCTTGAAGGCAGTTTCTTCTGTTTTAGTAAATCTTATTCAACAAACAGTTTCCGGAGCTGTTAGTGCTACTAAAGATATGATTAGTAATGCTACAAAATCTAGTAAAAAGAAAAATTCTCCTACTGAGAGACTACATAATGTGTATGTACTTAGGAATCAAAATACTCATCAAGTAGAGTACGTGGGGAGAACAACCAATGTTGAAAAAACAGAATATCGACATAAGCAAAATCCATTTAGAGCGGATTTGAAAATTGATGTTGTTGCTTATGATATTCCTTATGCTACAGCGAGGGGGTTAGAGCAAGCTTTAATTATGCAGTGTCGAACGTTAAACCCTAATAAGTCATATCCAAGGGGTAACCAGATAAACGGAGTTGCTCCAGAAAAGTTAAAATTATATTGGGACTATGCGGTTTCTTGGTTAGATAATAACATAGTATCGTGCAATTAAGGAGGTAGAAAAAATGGGAGCATGGGGAGTAGGATTATATCAAGATGATGTAACTTGTGATGTTAGAAGTGATTATGTCAATCGTTTAAAAGTTGGTTTATCTAATATAGATGCCACCAAAGATTTAATTGAATTAAATTCGGACTTTATTGAAGATCCGGATGACGGTCCACTATTTTGGTTAGCGTTAGCAGATACGCAGTGGAAGTATGGTAGATTACTTCCTGAAATAAAAGAGATAGCGTTAGAATATATTCGAAGTGGTACTGATTTAGAAAAGTGGAAAGAAAATAAGAAACAGTACGAGAAAAGGAAAAAGGTATTAGACGAATTAGAAGAAAGACTTAATAGTCCTATGCCACCAGAAAAAAAAGTTTCTAAGTTAGTTATTCGTAAAGCAAAATGGAAAATAGGAGATGTATTACTATATCGAATTAACAATGCTGATATAATAAAACATGAAATTGTTACAAATAGTAAATGGAATCATAAGTATGTTATGTTTAGAGTAATTGGAGTAGCTACTTTTAATATCGGAAGCTTGCCAAGGGATAAATATTATCATGAAATGAATATTGTTGGATTATATAACTGGGTTGGTGAAAAAGAAGTTGATTTAGGAATACTAGAGAAAGTAGAATTTTTAAAAGAAGTTAATGTTTTTGGTAAAAAGACTAATATGATGAGAATATTTAGTTTAAGAAGAAACCAATTAAAATTAATGAATCTTTTGGTTGTTGCAGAGGATGAAAATTATATAAGTAAACATGGAATTGTGACTGATCCTGTAGGAATCACTTGGGGTAATGAACGAAATCTGGATTATGATATAGTTATGGCATTACAAGAAGCAGAGGAAGAAAATATATTGATTGATCAAACAAAATAGAAAAAAAGAAGTTTGGAGTATTCTGAACTTCTTTTTATAGTGTTTATTTTTAAGTTGGATGAGTTACAAGGAGATATTGTCGAAATATTAGATTTAGGTTATAATCGAGTTGTAAGCTAAGAATATGAAAGTTGAAAAATATTTTAAGCATGAAAAGTACCAGAATAGCGAGAATACAGAAACTCTTCAGGTAGATTTAATTAATCTTTTTTTAGACATTGCTTTAAATTTAGTTTTGTGTGACTTTAATGGTAGATATTGTGCTTTTTAGGGGTTAATGATGAATAAAAATGCTTTTGAAGTTGAGTTAGATAAGTTATCTAATTCTGAGATAAATGAAATTTTAATTAATATAGTGTATGAATATAAGGGTGAGGATCGTTTTGTTTTATTAGAAAAAATTTTTAGTAGAATTTATTCTAAAGTTGAATCTGAATTTTATTTAAGCGTTTTGAAATGTGAAGGTAGTAAAGAAATTTCTAATTTAGTTGAGCAGTATGCTATTGATCAATATGACAATTTGATGTTTTGTCAAAGTGGTTTAAAAATTTTTTGGGAAGTAGAGGCAGAAATTTTAGTTAAAAAGGGATATCCTAAAGTAAAAGATTCTATTAATTATTTATTTAGGTGGTTACAGGATTTGAATTGGCCTGGTGTGGAAGAGGTTACTAATTTATTATTATCTTTCCCAACAGATGAGTTTGTTTTTGGATTAGAATATGCTATTACTCAAGCTTTTGCGACTAATGATGATGAGTGGCTTATTAATTTACAAGATATTGCTAGGAAAAAACAATTAAAAAGAGAGGATTTTAATCATTCGGAACTATTTGAAAAATTAATGAACTTTAAAATCTAGTAGTGATTATAAGTTATTCAATTTATATTTTATCGGTATTTGTTTTGAAGAGTTTGTTTTGCTGAGAGTAAAATAAAAATTGGATTTTATAAGGAGGGTTAATGTTATGAAGCTAAGTATAAGAAGATTTATTGCATTCTGTATTGATTTTTCATTGATTAGTTGTATTTGTTATCTTTTTCTTGAGATTTTTTATCCTCTAGTATTAGAAGATGTGATTTTAGAATTGATGTTAGGGATTAGTTTATGTTTATTATTTTTTACTTTACTTTTAAGAAAAGATTGTATATTTGGATATGAAAGTATTGGTAAAAAATTTATAATCAAAGTAACGAGCGTGTAATGGATAAAAAAATATTACAAAAGCGAATATATTATAATTTGTTATGTTTTCCTCATGTAAATGGGATTATGATTTTAGCGGGTTGTCAAAGTGATGGAGATCAAAAAATGCATACAGTCGTTCGGTAATGTACTTTATGTAATAATATAAAAAGTTTTATTACCAGACAGACAAAATAATTTTAGATAGTTTTTGATTCCTTGGTATTTTAAATGTTTAAATATAGAAAAGAGATAGAAAATATTATATGAAAAATAAACTTAAAAATAAATTTTACATGGAACAACTAGTGTTTTGATTTACAAAATATTCTTATATAATAAATTTAAACATACAGTGCATGTTTAAATTCTAGGGCATTTCCCCGCTGCTTGCAGCGTATGGCCGAACGTAGTATGATAAATACGGAGTGAGGGCGATGCCTATGAGTGAAAGTGAATTTTTGT
>DVKF01000031.1 GCA_018716115.1 Candidatus Alloscybalousia intestinigallinarum | reverse complement strand
GGATATCAGAATAATAGTATAGAAGATATTTTGCTTGGAAATGGAGAGATTAGAATCACAAACCGAGTAGAGAGTGAAGAAGTTACTGAAGATATGGCAGCACCAGAAGATATTTTAACTGGTAAGAAAGCGTGGGTAAATGGGAATCAGATAACTGGAACGATGGTAAATAGAGGAACCGTTAATCAGACATTAAAAGCGGGAGAAAGTTATGCTATACCAGAAGGGTATCATGATGGAAAAGGTGTGATTAGTTCTGAATCATTAGCTAGTCAAACCCAAGCCAATGCTACAGCTGCTCAAATATTAAATGGAAGAACTGCTTGGGTAAATGGAAGTAAAATCACCGGAACGATGGCTAATCGAGGGAACTTAAATTGGAAACCAAGTAATGGAACTACTTATACCGTTCCAGCTGGATATTATAGTGGCGGAACTTTAGATAGTACTTCTGCTTACAATAATGGCTATAATAGTGGATATAATGCTGGACGTGAAGAAGGATTAAAAGGTAGCGGATTAGAGTTTACAATGAGCATATATGTAGTTCCAAATAGAACGTCAGGCGCGCATTCTTACCCTGTACAGAATTTAGATATAAGTAATTATACAACATTAAAAGTAACAGGTACTGTAGGTGGAATTTATGGTTATGTAGAATTTATGGCAGATGGGAAAGCAATTTCTCCTCAATTAATTAATAATAATAATATAAATTTGTCTTATGACATTTCTTCATATAGTACCTTTACTATTCATGTGTTTGGGTATTATACACAAGTTTTAGATGCAGATTTAAACATAGAAATTCAATAGTAAAAAATGAATGGGAAAAAGAAAGATTTTATGAATAGCGTCTGTGAAATCAAAATTTATGATAAATGAACTACGTAAGAGGACTGAAAGCTTAGTCCTTTTTTTGTAAAAAGAAAATTGATAGCTATGCTAGTGGATATTAATTTTAATGAGGTATTTCATCATCAGTGATTATTTATGACGCTTGTTTTGGCTATAGATTTAATTGGAGAAACGTATCTGTTCGATTGTTTCTCTTTTTTTCTTGGTTTATAATAAGTAGGTAGGCAGGTGATTAGATGGAAGAACGATTAATTTTTCATATTGATGTAAATAATGCTTTTCTTTCTTGGACTGCTGTTGACTTATTAAGAAAGGGCTATCCTATCGATATTCGAACAATTCCTTCTGTAATTGGTGGCGACGAAGAAAAACGGCGTGGTATTGTAACAGCGAAAAGTCCAGTTGCTAAAAAGATGGGGGTAGTTACTGCTGAGCCTTTATTTATGGCTCGTAGAAAGTGTCCTGATTTAAAGATTTTTAAAGGAGATTATGCTCTATTTAGGAGAGAATCCGATCAATTATATCGCTATTTTTGTGAGTTTACCGATAAAATAGAGCGTTATTCTATTGATGAATGTTTTTTAGATATGACAGGTACAAATTATCTTTATTCTGATCCTATTCGTTTAGCTTATCATATGAAAGACGAAATCTATCGTAAATTTGGTTATACAGTAAATGTTGGGATTGGGAATAATAAACTATGTGCGAAGATGGCAAGTGATTTTGAAAAACCCAATAAAGTACATACTCTATTTTCTTCTGAAGTTCAAACTAAAATGTGGCCTTTATCCGTATCTGAATTATTTATGGTTGGTAAATCTAGTAGTAAGACGTTAATGGAAATGGGGATTAAAACAATTGGTGATTTGGCTAAAGTAGATGTGAATATTTTAAAAAGACGTTTTAAGAGTCAGGGGGAAATGATGCATCAGTATGCTTGGGGGATTGATTATAGTCCAGTCGAAGCAAGAAGTAGTAAAAATAAAAGTATTAGTGTTACAGAAACTTTGGAAAAAGATATTGATAGTATCCCAGTTTTAAGAAAAATTTTACTTCGCCAAGCTGATCGAGTAGGTAAACAAGCTAGGCGTGAAAAACTATATGCTAAGACAGTTGCGGTTATCTTTAAAACCTCTGACTTTGTTAGTTATTCTCATCAAATGAAATTAGTAAATTCAACTAATGTAACTGAGGAAATTTATAAAATTTGCTTACAGATATTAAAAAATGGTTGGCGAGGAGAACCCCTTCGTTTGATTGGTATTCGTCTTGCGGATTTTACAACCGATAATAGTAAACAAGTTTCTATATTTGATCAAGAAAAAGATATTCATGTAGATAAGATTCAAGAAGTTATTGACAATATTACTGATAAATTCGGAGAAGGTGTGATTATACCTGCTAGTTTAAAAGAAAAAGAAGAGGAAAAGAAATAGCTAGAAGTGATTGTATAAATTCCCTTTCTCCTTTACAATATAAAATAGGGGATGGTATATGTGGATGAAATGTCATTAAATGCTTTATTAGAAAGATGTCGTAATACGGTGGATGAGATTGCGAGAATTTATCGTTATCCTAGTAATATTACGCACTTATTGTATTTGATTGTTCCTGCTTTTATTATTAAATATGGTTATGATCAAGAACGGTATTTGTTTAAGGCTTTTACGGAAATTCCGGTTTTAATTTTGGATTCTGGCGATAAAGTTTATCAAGCTTATTATAGTAGTATACCTGAAAAAACGGAAAACGGTTATATTACTAGGAAAGGTATTGTTTTAAAACATTATCAGAATATTGATTTGATGCAACTCTTAGATAATTTAACTCATGAATTTAACCATGCCGTTAATTCTATTCATCATGAGATTTTAGAAAAAGGCGATCGTTTATATATTCGAACTGGTCTTACTTATGTTATTTATGATAAAAATACGTTAAAACCAATTAGTAAAGAAGATAATTCCATTGTCGAAGAGATCATTAATACTAAACAAACAGAGATGTTGATTGATATTATTAATTCTTTTAATCAATATTCCATTCATGATCGAGAAATTTCTAATACTCTATATTCGATAGGTAATTCGATTACTAATAAACGTTATCGATCTGGTGCTTATTTATTACAGTCGTTATTATGTCAAGAACTGATGAATAATAAAACTTTTATTGCGACCTTAGAGAACTTACGCTTTCATGGGAATGTGGAAGATATTCAGGGATGGTTTGATCAAATTACAGGAATAGAAGGAAGCTTTACCAAATTAGTACAGTTACTTAGTGTTACTTTGTCTTTACAGTTAGATATTAGTAAGAAAAAGGGAATTAAGTTTTTAAAAGTAAATAAGATAAAGAAATTGACTCAGGAAGCTTTAGAAATTGTGCGTTTATTTGATCAAAATTGTAATTATCGATAAGGACTAATCTTTCTTTAATGCAAAAGTTTGCCAAAATGTGGTATGATAATATATAGATGCTTTATGTTAGAATTAGAAAGATGTGATGTTATTTGAAGAAAAATACATTTATGCAAGGCGCTTTTATTGCGACGTTTGGAATTGTACTTAGTAAAATATTAGGAATTGTTTATGTTATTCCTTTTTATGCGATTATTGGTGAACAAGGTGGCGCTTTATATGGTTATGCCTATTCGATTTATGCAATCTTTTTAGGCATTAGTCAAGCAGGTATTCCGCTTGCGATTAGTAAAGTAATCAGTGAATATAATGTGCTGGGATATTATGATGCTAAAGATCGAGCCTTTCGGCTAGGTAAAAAGACGCTTGGCTTGCTTGGTGTACTTTGTTTTATTATCATGTTTATTTTTGCCGGAAATATCGCAGATATTATTATTGGAGATATTACAGGTGGGAATACGAAAGAAGATGTTACTTTTGTCATTCGAGTCATTTCAACAGCGGTGTTGGTTGTTCCTTTTGTCAGTATTTATCGTGGATATTTACAAGGACATAAATTTATTACTCCAACTTCAGTATCTCAGGTTTTAGAACAGTTAGTCAGAGTAATTATTATCGTAGTTGGTAGTTACTTAACGCTTAAAGTCTTTAATTTATCATTAAAAACTACGGTAGGAGTTGCGGTATTTGCAGCGACTGTTGGTGCTCTTGCTTCTTATTTTTACTTGGCTTTTAAAGCACATAAGAATAAGAAACAGCTTGAGCAGCGGACATTGAAAGTAAAAGAACCTAAAATTACTGATAAAGAAATTATTCAAAAGATATTGATTTATGCTTTTCCATTTATCATGATTGATGTTTTTAAATCTTTAATTAATTCGGTTGATGTCTTTATGTTAGTTAAAGTTTTAGTAAACGGTATTGGTTATACGACAGCCCAAGCTGAATCGATCATGAGTGTGGTATCTACTTGGGGATTAAAAATTAATATGATTATTATTTCTATTTCTACTGGTTTAATGGTTAGTTTAATTCCTAATTTAACGGCTAGTTTTGTGAAAAAAGATATGGATGATGTTCGAAAGAAGATTAATCAAACTCTCCAATGGTTATTATTCTTTACTCTTCCTATGACTTTAGGACTTTCTTTACTTGCTGATGCTGTCTGGAATATTTTTTATGGCGCAAGTGAATTTGGTCCTAGTGTTTATCAATATTATGTTTTTGTTGCTCTTGCTACTACATTATTTACGGCTTCCGTTACTATTCTACAGTTATTAAAAGAATATAAACATGTTTTCTTTGGTTTAGTTTTAGGTCTAGTGACCAATGCTTGCTTAAATATTCCGTTAGTTTATGGTTTCCATAACATGGGATTACCTGCTTATTATGGTTCGATTACTTCGACGATTTTAGGTTATTTGGCCTGTGCATTTGTTTCTTTACGTTATATTGGCAAAAAGTATAAAGTCAATTACGAAGAGACCATAAAAAAAGTATTCAATATGATTTTAATTACCTTAGTCATGGTTATCGTTTTACTAATTGTTAAGTTCTTTATTCCATTTAATAACATGAATCGTGTTTTTAGTATTTTCTATGTTGCTTTCTATGCAATATTGGGAGCCCTTATCTACTTTGGTCTTATGTTTAAGACGGGAATGATTTATGACGTGTTTGGGCGTGGAAATGTAGAAAAGATTTTAGCTAAACTAAAAATCAAGAGGAGAGGATAATTATGGAGTTTGTCATTTTAGATGAAGAAGAATTTCGGACATTTTCAAAGTCACATCCACAAGAATCCTTTATGCAGACGGTAGAACTTGCTCATTTAAAGGAAGAATATGGTAGTAAGGTTCACTATGTCGGAGTAAAAAATAAGAAAAAAATATTGGCCGCTACCATGATGTTAGAAGATAAGACTATTCTTTCTAAAAAGATGTTTTATGCACCTCGTGGATTGTTAGTTGATTATCATGATAAAGAGTTGTTAAGTTTTTTTACCAAAGAGTTAAAACATTATATTAAACAATGTGGTGGATTTATTCTTACGATCGATCCTAATGTTGTTTATCGTGTTCGTTCTAGTGATGGAGATATTCTTCCTGATGAGGGAAAAGATCAAGAAACAATTGATCATCTTTTAGAATTAGGCTACCGTCATCATGGATTTAATCTTTATCTAGATGCTCTACAGGCTAGATGGGCTTATCGTCTACCACTTGATGAAGATTATGAAACCAAGAAAAGTAAGTTTTCTAAAAGTACTAGAAAAAATATTGAGTCTTGTAAGAAAAAAGGCTTAATGGTACGAGAGGGTACAGTAGATGATTTAAATACAATGACAACCATTTTTGATTTAACATCTAAGCGAAAAGATTTCTTTTCTCGTAGTTTATCGTATTATCAAAAGATGTATCATCATATGAAAGAGTTAATGACTATTTATATTGCCTATTTGGATCCTGTAGTCTATTATGAACATACGAAAATGTTACTTGACGATGAGAAAAGTGTTCATGAAGAGCTAGGGGAAAAACTTAAAAATAATCCAACAAGTGATAAAATACTTAAGAAATTAGAAACGAGTGAGGCACTTATTCATAAGTATCAAGCTGAGTTAGAAAAGGCTGAACAATTTAAAAAGGATTATCCTAAAGGAAAAGATATCGGTTGTTTATTATCCCTTCGTTCAGGTAATGAATATTTAACACTTTCGAGTGGAGTTTTAGAAGAGTATAAAAGTTTTACTCCTAAATATCTGATGTATGAGTATCACATACAGGAAGCATATAAAGAGGGATTTAAATATTGTAACTTTTATGGAATTACTGGGGATTTTAATCCACAGAATAAATATTATGGCATCTATGAGTTCAAAAAAGGGTTTAATGGTAACGTAATCGAATATATTGGTCAATTTGAACTTCCTGTTAGTGGGTTTTATTTTCTATATAAAGCGTTAAAAAAGGTAAAATCTTGGTTTAGAAAGTAGGTGTTTTTGTGACGGAAAGTTATCATTTTGAATATTTAGACGAGAATAAATTTCGGGTTCGTGAGCGGGCGGTTCGTAAATATAATACGTTAGCTTATAAGCGTCTTCTTTTTGAATATTATCCTAAGTTGAAAGAAGGGGAACTTTTAGGGAAGCCAATAAAAACAAACGAGGATGGTAGCTTAATGATGGAGCTTTCTCTACCGACAGATACTATGTTTCGTAAGGTTCATGGTGAAATGAAATTGCATTATACGGTATATCCTGATAAAAAGGTTATTTTACTAACGAATATTACGCCAGATGGTATTTTAGAAGAAGGACATCGTTCTGAGTTGAAAGCATATAAAGGAGTAATGATTTCTAAGAGTGATCCTAAACGTGATATGTTTAAAGTGAATCTTTTAGATAAGATGAATAAAGGAATTGGTAATGTCTATATTTTTATGGGTATTATTACATTATTATTAGCCCTTAGCTGTGGTATTTTACTTTGGTTTATTCGATAAATATAAAAAACGAGGCTTTCCTCGTTTTAATTTTTAATATGATTTTTGATGTTTTTTACTTTATGATATCCTTTGTAAGCCATTTTATAAAGTAAGTAGCTAGGTTTGTTGACGATGAGATCAAATTCTCCTAATAGTTCAACAACTTGCCCACCAAAGTCACGTTTAAAAGAATATAGGCCATATAGTGGATTCTTTTCATCAAAAACACCAGTTATTCCATAAAAATTATAACGTTCGTAACCATGATTAATCGCATACTTCATTCCTTCCCAGTGGACGGTATAGGCAGATTGAAATTCCATAAATTCTTGGTATGAGCCACCAACTAGGGATAAGACTTCATGACCATAGATTAGGAAAAGAATACCGCCTAAAGGAATAACATTTCCTTTTTCTTTTTGAAGTTTTTCGATTTTTTCTTTTTTGGTCGTTAATCGTTTGGTTTCTTGCTCTAACTCTTGGAGTTTCTTTTGGTATTTTTTTTCATTCATTTTTTCTGGATGTTCTTGATGCTGTTTTATTTTTTCTTGTTTTTCTTTTTCTATCGTACTAAGTTCTTGTTTTAGTTCTTGAATTAGTTCTTTGGTATGAAGTTCGGCGACTAATATTTTTAAGATACCGCTAGGCGCTAGATGCTTATACATTTCTTGATAGTACTTTAATGGTCTATCGATAAATGATCTTCTATCTCCAGTATGTTGCATAATATCTTTAAATAAAGGAAGTTCTTTTTCTGTAATTTCCCGGCATTTAATTTTATCTCGTTCATTTTTTCTTAAGATTTGTCTCGTCTTTGGATCCATATCTTTCATGACGTCTTCAATCGTACGATTTTTGGTGGTCGTGGTAAATAGCCAACGAGGTTGTAGAGTTTCCTGCATCATGTTAAATCCAAAATGATGATAACCTAAATCGATTAGATTTTGGAATGATTTTTTATGATTGACTCCATCTTCTACAATGTTTCCTTCTAAGTCGCGTTGTTGATAAGATAAGTAGGGGTCAATCTTGATAAATATTCCTTTATTTTTTTTGACATAGTCTTTAATTTTTTCGGTAAATTCTTTTAATAATTCTTTGTCTTGGTAGTCGATTAAGAAGCCACGTGGGGAATAAAACATTTTCTTTTTAATCGGCGTATCTTTAGAAAGAAGAAGACATCCGGCTTTGATTTCATCATCATCTTTAAGACCAAGTAAAACCATTTGCCAGTTGTTTTCTTCTTTTAATTCTCCCCATTCGATAGTTTGATAAAAGCTTGCTTGGGGATGGTTTTCCGCAAATTTTTTAAATTCCTCTTTTTTTAAGGTTACTAGTTTCACGTTATTTTCCTCTTTTCTTTTTGGCAATATTTTTAATTAATTTTCGATATAGGGGAACTAATTTTGTAAAGATAAAATACATTGGTTTATTGAGTACTAAATCAAATTCGCCCGTAAATTCTATGTAATTACCTCCAAATTTCTTTTTAAATTCATGGAGTCCTAAAAGGGGATTTTCTTTTCTTAAATCACCGATTGTTCCAAATTGATCATAAGTTTTGATTTTTTTATCGTAATAATATTTTATGTGTTGTTCATAGGTTTTATAGTTCGTGTAAGTATCAGTTAAAATATTATGATTTCCGGCATATAATACCCAAGCTTTATCTCCATATTCAATGATGAAATGGGCACTTAAGGTGATGTTGGTTCCGTATTCTTTTTGTGCTTGTTGATATTTTATGATATCTGTTTCTAGTTTATCTTTTCTTTTTTCTAGTTCATTTTTCTTTGATTTTTCACTTTTGCTTAAATTTTCATGTTCATATTTCGTTAGTTCTTTTAGAATCTCTTGTTTTAACTCGGTTTGTTTTTTTATAATTTTATCTAAATCTACACTTCCTAAGAATAAGTTACACTCATTATCTTGATTCCATATTTTGTATAGAGATTGGTAATATTTTTCATTGTGAGTCACGAAATCCTTTCTTGTCTCGGTTAAGATCATCAATTGATAGAATGTTTGAATATCTTTTTCAGTCCCGATTTCGACATCGACGAGTAAATCTTCGGCTTTCTTGATTCGTTGTTTGGTTGTTTTTGAAAAGTTTTTTTCTACTTCTTCCCAAGGCTTAGTAAAATCAATTCTAAAGGTGTATCTTGGCTGCATGGTTTCAAAATTTTTAGTGAATCCTAAATGGCGATATCCTAATTTTTTTAGTGATTGATAGGCTTGATCATCTTTATCGATAATTATCTTTTGGTTACAATCTTCTTCATGGTAAATAATATCTGGATCTATTTTTACGAAGATTGCTTTTCTTTTTTTTGCGTATTTCTTGATTTCTTCGGTAAAGGTTTTCAGTAGTTCAAAGTCTTTGAAATCAATGACATAACCACGTGGTGCGTATAAATAACAGTATCCAAGTGGTAAGTGTTTTTCCAGAAGTAGGGTGGCTGCTACTAATTGGTGTTTATCATTTTCTAAACCAACATAATGTGGAGTTAAATTCTTTTCTTCTTTCGCAAATTCTCCCCAAGCATAACTTTGTAAGAAATGGCTTTTAGGATGATTTTTTACAAATTTTTCATACTTTTCTTTTTCTATATTTTCAATAAAGTTCATATTATCATTACCCTTCTTTATTTATTATAAACAAAAACTTGCTTTTAGAAAAGTTTTCCTGTGGTTTTTCTTAAGAATGTTGGTTTGTTTTTTTGACTTTTTCTTCTTTTTTCCCTATAATAAAGCCTATATTTTAGAGGTGATTTATTTGAATACCAATTTTTCTCAAGAGAACAATTTAAAAATCGTAATTGGAGAGATAAAGAAAAAGTTATCGGGTTTTTTATTATGGATAACGAATAGTCATTTTGATGAACGATTAACGAGTCATTTACAAGGAATTTATTCTGGTTATGAGAGGGAGTTAGAAGAGTTACAGAAAAAATATGAAATTCAGGATGGCAAATTATCTTTATTTTCTGATGAGAAGGGTTATTTGGTAGAATTATCTTTATTTTTAGAAAGACTTACTTCGGAATTAGAGGGGTATTTTTATTATGATAAGTTTCCTATCCGTGAACAAGAAAGGATAAAAAGTGTCTCGTTTTCCCAAAAACAAGAAGAAATTTTGGACTATCTCTACCATTTTTTTGAGTTAGATGTAAAAGATGCTTGGTGGAAAAGTTATTTTTCTGATTATATTGGGACGAATCTTTATGGCTCTATACCAGAAGATTTTAATCCTGTAGAGCTAAATCAGTTTTATGAAGAATTGCCTGGGATCTTCCAACAATTCTTCGATAAGTATTTTTTATTAGAAGTGAAGAGGCAACTTGATACTTCGCTTGTTTTAGATTATTTAAAAACACATTCGATTCTTGATCTTTCATTTGATGCTACTTTGTTGAATCGATTGAGGAAGAAAGCTGCCAATACTAATCATGAGAGGATAGAGAAGCCAACTACTTTTTCTTCTTCTGTGTGGGAGAAAGAAAAAGGGTTTAAACGTTATCCATTAACGACCTTAGAACAGTTAATTATTGAAGAAAATTGGAGAGAAGAAGAAATTCGTGATTTTGTTAAAAAATATTATGATAAGGATAAAGTTCTTTCTACGCCATTTGCTTCTTTTAATCCTTCAGAAGATATTTTCTTTGATTTTTTTTCCTTATTTTTTGATGATATCTATTTAAAGACTATGAATAGTTGGAATGATTATTTAAAAAGCGATAAATCTTATTCTTATTTTTGGGATGATTCCTCTTATAAAATTTATTTTCATAGGCAAAAGAAAAACAATCAATTAGTATTTGGTATACGTCCGATATTGAAAGTTCCAGAAAAGGAATTTGATGCATTTATTGACCGCTTAATTAGAGATAAAGGGTATGATGATTATCTAGGAAATTATTATAGTGGTTATGATAATTACTTAGGCATTCATTATAGTCATTCGAATTTTTATTCACAGTATGGTGGTTATAATCCTGTAGTAAAAGTTAAACCCAGCTTGGTTTCTTATGGCGAATATCCTCAGTTTTTTTCTGATCGTCTAAATTCTTCTATTATGGAAAACAGTAAGTTGACTGGTAAAACTTATACTTGTTTTGGTAGAGATTCTCAAACTGTTTTTCTTCTTCCGGAATATGAACGACAGGATTTTGTTTTTCAGAAATATTGTTTATTTCGAAGAAGAAATCGTTCTTATTGTATCAATGTTTCTCCTATTGAATGGTTTGTAGACTATGAACATAAATTGTTAATTTCTAAGTATATTTTATTTAATGGAGTTACCGCTATGGAGTTAGATTTTAGGAACCAAAATGTTTTGACAAAGGAAATGCTTATCCAAAAGATTAATCCTTTAGTTCAGGCTCGTCTTGAACAATTTGCGTTTGATTTAGTTCCAAAAAAATATATTCAAGATAGCGAGAAGCTAAACAATGAAAAAGTGAAATATTTAAAGAAAGGGGACTTTATCGATGGGAAACTACAATAGTGATTGTTTAATTCAAGAGATTGATCTTTTATTATTAAGATTAGAGTTAATGCTTTCTACATGTTCTGCTCCTGATGAGATTGTTTGTCCTTTTAAAGAAAAATTTATACATTTACAAAAGGAGTTTATGGATTTGAAAGAAAGGGCGCCTAAGGAGGTAATTACTTCTTTTTCCTCTTTAGAAGATAAGAAGTTTATTGTCGATTTATCTTTTTTTCAAGATCGTTTACTTTCTTTTAGTCAGCCGTTTTCTTTTTTGGAAACTCTAGAAAAATTGTCATCTTCTTTATCTGTAAATCATCTTAATGAAGGTAGTGATGAGCTTTATCAGTTGGAAGAAGATTTGTATCGTTTATCTATATCTGATAATGCTTTAAAAGACTATTTAGAGGAAAGTTTTCGTGATGTTCTTTATTCCTTTTTAAAATTAGAAGTAAAAGCTGGAAAGAATGAATTTTACAATCAACTATCTCCTCATAGTAAATTATTGGTTGATCAAGCTTATTTAGAGGATATTCATGAAAAATTAGATCTTTTATCTGATAAGATTACCATAGATTACCAATCTTTAGGGTTTAAGTATTCTGATTTTTCTAAGTTATATGGTGATGCTAATCTTCAACTTTCTTCTGTTGATTCTCACTTTGATATAGTAGAAAAAACGGATGTAGGAAGTATTTCCTTTTCAAATGGGGTTCAATTGACGTTAATCTCGCCATTAAATATTTTATATTCTCCTAAAAGTTTGGAGGATGAACACGATCTTTTCCTGTCTGGTTATACTTTATTTTGGAAAAATAAATATCATGACGATGAGTTATATGGAACACCGTTTTGTTTTTGGGGAGAAGACTGTACTGTTTTTGGTTTTCAAGGCGCTATTTCTTTACAAAAGCAAGATTCCTCTATTTTTATGCCGCCTTTTATCGCCTTTTGTTCATGGTTAGCCGATTGTTTTCCAGAATACTCTTTTTGGGATTATTTAAAAAAGAAAAAAGATATTTCTATTTCTTTTGGAGAGTATCCACAAAAACGGGTATCCAAGAAAGAAGAAATTCTTTTTAATCAAGTAAAGAATGATGGCAGTGAAGAATTAGTATTGACCGGAAAAAGATATCGCTCTAAAAAAATTATCAATGATGGTATCTGCTTTTTTGAACGTTTGGAATATTGTTATGATGGGAAAAAATACGTTTATGCGAATGGTCATTGGTATTCTGTTGATCCAATTATTTGGAAAATTGATTATGAACATCGTCTTTTAATTAGTCAATATTCGCTTTTTGTAAACGCAATTTTTGAATGGGATTGTTATAAAACGGAAGTGTTTGCTCATTCGGAGACGGAATCAACGGATTCGTGGTGGAATACTTTATCGGAACTTTATGATACGAATATTCAATATTTTATCGAAGATATGATTCCTAGTGATATTAAGAGGATAGGTAAGAAGAAAGTAATAAAGAGTACACATTAAATGAAAATTTACATAAAAAAAACGAACTATAAAAGCTCGATTTAACTACATCATATTATAGCCATTTGGATTATAGTTAGAGGTGTAGTTTTCTTCGTTATAAGGAGTAGGAACAGGTAGACTATTTTCAATACGAGCTACTTTCGTTTTTAGACGATTGACTTCTCGTTCTAATTGATAAATTCTATTTTCTAGATTTCTAATTTCTTGGTTTGTGTTGTTTGGTGGAAATTGATTTGGTGGATAAGCTCCATTTCCTGGATTGGGCCAAGGCATATTCATATAAGGCTCTCTATTGTTCACTAGACAAACATCTCCTTTATTTATCTTATTATATGCGATATAATGAAAGTGGTGATTAGTGTTGAGACTTCGTAATGTAAAAAATAAAGAATTGTTGATGAATAGTTCCTCTTATCTTGTGAAAAATCCAAAGGATTATTGTGGTAAATGGCAGGAATATTTTCATAATGATCATCCGCTTCATATCGAAGTAGGCTGTGGGAAAGGAAAATATTTAATCGAAATGGCTCTTACCTATCCAGAAATTAATTTTATTGGCATTGAACAATACGATAGTGTTATTGTAAGAGCACTACAGAAAGTTCCAGAAGAAGTATCTAATCTATGTTTTATTCGTATGAATGCGTTGGAAATTGATGAAGTGTTTCAACAAGAAGTAGATACTCTTTATTTGAATTTTTCTGATCCTTGGCCAAAACGTAGTCAAAAGAATAGGAGACTAACTAGTCCTGTCTTTTTACAGAAGTATGATAAGATCTTTAAACAAGATGCTCACATTATTCAAAAAACAGATAATCGGAATCTATTTGAGTATTCTTTAGTTTCTTTATCTCAATATGGGTATTTCTTTAATCAGGTGTGTTTAGATTTGCATCATTCAGATATCGCGCCGGGTGTGATGACGGAATATGAGGAGCGTTTTGTTCGCTTAGGGCAACCAATTTATCGTTTGGAAGCAGTGAAAAAGATGACAAATAAAGTAAAAATCATGTAAAATCATTTTTCTTTATTTAATAATTTGTTATAATAATGTAAGAGTAGGTGAAATATGAAGAAAATATTAGTGATACTCTCTTTCGCTTTTCTTGTTAGTGGATGTAGTATGGTAACGATAGAAAATCAATCTTTTGATGAAATACTTCATTCAGTAATTCAAGAGGATTTTAAGTTAGAGAATGTGTCCTTAGAAGGTTATTCTTATTATCTACCAAAAGGAGTTCTCTTAAAGAGAAGCAGTTCTTTGAATTCTGAACTATATTACAACCATCAAAAGATGTATTTATATGTCGATGTATATTCTTATTATCATCAGATAGATTTTACCTATGAGGTGAATGAGGATAGTTATTATTCACAAGGAATCAATCTTTATGGAAAAAAGGGTTATCTAGAAATTACACAAGTTTCGACAAATTACTTTGTAGAATTCATGTATAATTACGCTAAGATAGAGGCTTATGTCGATGAAGAAGATTTAAAGAAAACAGTTACTCAAATGGCTTATATTCTAAGTAGTGTAGATTTTAAAGATACGATTTTAGATACTTTAGTAGGAGAAAATGAATTAGATTATAACGAAGAGAATTTTAATATTTTTAAACCGACGCGTGAAGAAGGAGATTTCTTAGATTACGAAGAACAATATGATAGTGGCGAAGATCAGATTATTGATGAAGATAATATTGATTTAGAATTAGGAAGAGAAGATCAATAGATAGGAAGGTGCTTTATGGGATTTTTAGAGAAATTAAAGAATACTTTTTTTGAAGAAGAGTATGTAGAAGTGGATGAGGGCGAAAAACCTAAAAAAGAACCAAAACCGATCGCTAAAAAAATAGAAAATAAACGTAAACGGGAAGAAGAGAAAAAAGAAAGTATTGATGAACAGAAAACGGAAGAAATTGTTCATGAAACCAAAGAGGAAAGGCAACCAGAGCCACCTGCGGAAGATGTCACTGTTCATAACTATGCGGACAAAGAGTTATTAAAGACGGATACTAATATTCAATATTTCGAGGATGATGACTTTGTAGAAAAAACTGAAGAGGTTACGAAAACTGTAGACGTGAAGAAGAAATTGTATGGCGGTGATCCAGAAGAAATTTACGAGAAAATTTCTTATACGGAAACAGTGAATAAACCTTATTCAAATCCAGAAGCGAAAAATGGATTTAAACCAACACCAATTATCTCACCAATATATGGGATTTTGGATAAAAATTATAAGAAGGAGGAAGTGGTGGATAAGAAGGACAAGCCAAGTAGTTATGTTTCTAGAAAAAATATTGATTTAGATTTTGTTAGAAATAAAGCTTTTGGTAATGGCAATTTAGAAAAGGAAAGTGATTCTTCTTTTGTTAGTGATGAGGAAGTAGAATCAACGGATGATGAGATGCTACCTGAAGATAATTTATTATATGATATGACGAAATCAGATGAAGCACCTGCGGTAGAAAAAGTAACAATCGCCGATGCAGAGGAATATTTTGAAGATTTAGGGTTAGAATATAATGTAGATTATAAAGATAGTCGCTATGAAAAGGCTACCGGTAGACGTAGTAAAATTACTAAAGAAGAAGTTTCAGATACAATACCTAAAAAGAAGAAAAGTAAAGAAGAAGATCAATCTAAATTAGAAGATAATTTGTTTGATTTGATCGATTCTATGTATGAAGAAGAAAAGGAGTAATGGTCGATGATAGATATGATGGATGTTTTTCCAATAATTTTGTATATTCTAGCGATTGTTTTAGTAATCATTTTAATTGTACTAGCGATAAAGTTAATTGATACAGTAGATAAGACAAATCGAATTTTAGATGATGTAGAGCGTAAGTCTAAGTCACTAGATGGTTTGTTTAATGTCATTGATGGTGTTACAGATACTTTATCGATGCTTAGTGATACGTTAGTTACCAATATCAGTGGAGTGATCTATAAGATTTTCCATAGAGATAAGAAAAAAAGAAAGAAAAAGGAGATTGAAGAAGATGAGTAAGAAAGAAAAAAAATCTAGCGGAGTAGGAAAGTTTATTGCGGGAGCAGCAGTAGGTGCTACGCTTGGTATTCTATTTGCCCCTAAGTCTGGAAAAGAGACTAGACAAGATTTAAAAAGAATATTCGATGATTTTATGAAGAAAGTAAAGGAAATCGATGTTCAAGAAGTAAAAGAACAGTTAGAGGCCAAGATTGAAGAAATCAGAACTGGACTTGCTGATTTAGATCGAGAAAAAGCATTAAAAATTGCCAAAGAAAAAGCGACAGCAGTAAAAGAAAAATGTGAAGAATTAGTACAACTTGCGGTTGCTAAAGGAACTCCTGTATTAGAAAAAGCTGCTGATGAAGTCAGAAGTAAGACGATTGAAGCAGTAAGAGAAATCCTTGCTCGTTTAGAAGAATCTGATCGTAAGGCAAAAGCAAAATCGTAGTGTTGAATGATGAAAGAAGTAAATATCCATCACCTGTATATTGCGAATTTAACGCCTAATCGAAATTATACACTTTACAAAGTAAGTGTTCTGGCTAGATTACAAAGTTTTAGCCTTTCAGAGCCTAAAAAGGAAACTGTCTTTTTTCCTAATGGGTTACCGATGACTGAAAAATACGATTATGCATTAGCTACTGCAGGTGAGCGAAGAAGATAAGGATACTCAGCATTTGGGTGTTCTTTTTTGTTTTTTTTAAAATTTTAATAAATTATAATAAATTAAAAAATTCTTTTGTTTTCTTGTTTGTTTTGTGTTAAGATAGTATATATTTATTGATTTAATGTCATAGAAATAGATTAGTAGTTATTTTGATTTTTTATAAGAGAGTTCACGGGTGGTGGAAGTGAATAGGGTCAAAATAGGCGAATTACACTATTTTTAGTTAAAGCGGGTAATTCCGTTATCAATCAAAGTGGATAAGTTTACTTATCAATTAAGGTGGTACCGCGATTTTTTTCGTCCTTATGGAAGAAGAAAGTCGCGTTTTATTTTGAGGAGGGAAATTATGAAATTATTTGAAGAATTAAAATGGAGAGGTTTAATTAAAGACATTTCTAGTCCAGAACTAGAAGATAAGTTAAATAATGAGACACTTACTTTTTATTGGGGAACAGATCCAACGGCGGATAGTCTTCATTTAGGACATTATTCTTCTTTAGTAACGGCAAAAAGATTGTCTAAAGCTGGACATCATCCTATTCTTTTAGTTGGAGGAGCTACTGGGTTAATAGGAGATCCTCGTCCAACAGCAGAAAGAGAAATTATCCAAAAGGAAACGGTAGAGAAAAATCTTGAAGGTATTAGAAATCAAGTTAGTCGTTTATTTGATGGAAAAGCGGAGATTGTCAATAATTATGATTGGACAAAGGATGTTAGTTTTTTAGATTTCTTGCGTGATGTTGGGAAATACATTAATGTTAACTATATGTTAGATAAGGATATTATTCGAAGAAGATTAACTACCGGAATTACTTTTGCGGAGTTTGCTTATACGTTAATTCAGGGTAATGATTTTCTTCATTTATATCAAGAAAAAAATTGTGTTTTACAAGTAGAAGGTTCTGATCAATGGGGAAATATTACGACAGGTATTGATTTAATCCGTAAAAAAATAGGAAAAGAAGCCTATGGCTTTACCATGCCACTTATTTTGGATCAATATGGAAATAAATTTGGTAAGAGTGAGGGAAATGCCTTATGGTTAGATAAAAACAAAACATCTTCTTATGAATTATATCAATACTTAATCAACACTGATGATAGTATGGTTATTCACTATTTAAAAGTATTTACGTTCTTATCGCCTGAAGAAATTGAGTGCTTAGAAAAGTCTCTTCATGAGAATCCTGAAGCAAGAGAAGCTCAACAAGCATTAGCTAGAGAAATTATTACTGATCTTCACGGAGAAGAAGAGTATCAAAAAGCGTTATCGTTAAGTCAAGTTTTATTTAGTGGTGATGTTCGTTCTTTGACTGGCGAAGAAATTCGTTTAGTTTTTCAAGGTGTACCTACTTTTTCTGTCCATGAGGATGCAAATTTACTTGATTTTTTAGTGAATCATGGTATAGTATCTAGTAGACGTGAAGGACGAGAGCTAATTGGTGCCGGTAGTATTTCGGTTAATGGAAATAAGTGTACGGATAATGAATTTTTCATTACGAAAGAGAATGCTATCGATCAGTGCTATATTATTGTTCGCCGAGGAAAAAAGAAGTATTATTTAGGAATCTTTGAATAATCATCTAATAGGGGTGGTGTTAATGGCAAAAAGTACAAATTCAACAAATAAGAAAAAAGGAACTCTTTCTAATTCTAAACCAGTTGTAAAATTAAAAAGTAAACAAACATCTAAAACAGTTCATCAAAAGAATATCCCAACCGATACGAAAAAGGAAAGAGCTCGCGAAAAGGCAATAGAGAAATCTAGGCAAGCCCAGAAAACTACAGTAGCGAAGAAGAAAAAAGTACCTGCGACGATCCATTTAACGAATGTGGAAGCGGTAAATATCGAGAAGAAAACCAAAAATAGACAAGAAAATACGGTAGATGTACTAGCCAAATCCTCTGTTAAACCATTAGATAAAGAAAAAAAAGTAAAAAAGGATGCCAATACTCGTACGAATTCGAGGGAAAAAGAAACGAAGAAAGCCCCTGTTTCTAAGACAAAGAATCAGGATAATAAAAAAGAGCCAATTTCTAAAAACAAAACAAAAGTACCAGAAAAAAAACAACCGGTTCTTTCTAATGGTAATTCTTCAAAAGAAGAAATCCTAAAATCGAAAAACGAGAAAAGTTTTGTTCAGCCGGCAACTCCTTCAAAAGTATCCTCAACCAAAAAAAAATTATCTTCTTTTCTTTCTTTTTTAACTACAAAGAGAATTATTCATCTTCTTTTGTTTATTGTGATTGCTTTTTTACTTGTTTATGGTGTTTATTTTCTGTTCTTTCGAAAGAATGAAAACGTATCTTTAGATTCTTATGATTCTTTAAACTCTTTGATTTTAGATGGGACGGATATTGTCGCGGTTGGTAGTAGTAATTTTCGGTATAGCGATTTTGTTTCCTATACTGGAGGTAATGAACAAGCGAAATTAATTAAGTATAATAAAAAAGGTGAAGTTTTATTTGAAACTGCCTTTACAGATGGGATTATTTCCCAATATTATTCTATTGTCGAAGTAGATGATGGCTATGTTGTGGTTGGTAGTTATCAGTTAGATCCTGACGATCAAATAAACATAGGTCTTATTGTTTTCTATGATAAAGATGGAAAATTGGTTTGGAAAAATGAACTTGCAACTAGTGGAAATACTATTTTTTATGATGTGGATTCAGTTTCTGATGGGTATATTGTCGTAGGACAAAGTTTATCTGATCAAACTGGAGAAAATGGGGCAGTTATTGCTAAGTATAGTACTTCAGGAAGTTTAGTTTGGAAAAAATATTTTGGTAGTACTGATAGTACGGCTTTTAAGGCAGTAGAAGTAGCTAAAGATAAAATTTATGCAGTTGGACTTGATCAAAAAGATATGGGAATCCTTGTTTGTTTTCAATTAAATGGACAATATAGTTGGCATAAAGAATATCTATATACAGATGATTTAGGACTATCTGATATTTATTATTTTAAGAATAATTTATACGTTGTTGGTGGAAAAAAAGTTTTGGATAGTGATTCTACTGATAATGAAAGAATTACTTCTAATACGGATGCACTTATACTTAAGTATTCTTTAGATGGAGAATTATTGTTTGAGAAATCTTTTGGAGGAAGTAATTTGGAACATTATAATTCTCTTACCGCTTATGGTAGTAATTTGTATGTTGTTGGTTATAGTAACTCTACAGATTCAGGATTAAAGATTTTTACAGATGGAGTAAAAAAAGCCGGTATATTTGTAAAATATGATTTAGATGGGGAAATGGAAAAGAAAACGGTCTATGGTGGTAGTAATGATGATAATTTAACCGCAATTGTTACTGATAATAGTAATTTATATATTACAGGTTACAGTAACAGTAAAGATGGAAATTTATTATCGTCGCATGAGAATGGTCGAGATTACTTTGGCAAATTAGTCAAGGTAGATTCTAGGTTGCGAGTATTGTTTATCAAGTAGTTTTTGACGGAACATCTTATGGATGTTTCTTTTTTTTGCTATTCTTTTTAACTTTTTGTTAAAAAGATATTGACAAATTTAAATGTTATTAATATAATGTTAATAACAAAAGGCGAAATGAGATTTTAATCAACACATTTTTTGTACTTTTTGTTATTAATATTTTATTAATAAGATGGGAGGATAATATGAAAAATTTAAAAGTGTACCATAAAGGACTAATTGTAGTCGATATGGTAAATGGATTTGTAAGAGAAGGAGGGTTACATGATAAAAGAATCGAAAAAATAATTCCTTATCAAAAAGAATTATTGGATCAATATGTTAAGGATGAGGAAATGATCTTATTTATTAAGGATTGTCATGAATTAGATTCTGTAGAACATGATCGTTTTGGTGAAATTAAGCATTGTATTAAAGGAACAACGGAAGCTGAAATTATCGATGAGTTTCAACCTTATTTAACGTTAGAAAATGTTTATACGTTAGAGAAAAATTGTACGAGTTTCCGTGAAGCTCCAGGTTTTACGAAATTGATGGAAGAGATGAGTCATATTGAACACTTTGATGTGGTTGGTTGTTGCACTGATATTTGTGTGGTGAATGGTGTGATTGGAATGATGAATTATTTCGATCAAAACAATCGTCGGGTAGAAGTTAATGTTCATCAAGAAGGAATTGAAACCTATGATGCCCCATATCATGATGCCGCTTTATACAGCGATGCCGCTTATTTATTACTAACGCAACAAGGAGCAAAGGTTCTTAGAAAGGAGAAAAATGAATATGAAAAATAAAACATTAATGACAGATCTTTATGAACTTACGATGGCAGATATTTATTATCATTCTGGTAGACGTGATGAGATTGCTTATTTTGATGTTTTTTACCGTAGTAATGTTTTAGGAAGTGGTTATCAAGTAGCCGGCGGTTTAGAAGAAGCAATTGATTATATTCAAAACTTTCACTTTGAGGAAGAAGATATCGAGTATTTACGTTCAACTGGCAAATTGACTGAAGAATTTCTTGATTATCTAAAAGATCTTCATTTTACTGGTGATGTTTATGCCGTTCCTGATGGGACAATAATTTTCCCTAATGAACCAATTATGACGATTAAAGCACCAATTATTGAAGCTCAGATTTTAGAAACAGCGCTTCTTACTTGTTTTAATACCGGAAGTTTAACGGCTACAGCTAGTAAGCAAATTACTGAAGCCGCGAAAGGAAAAGCCGTTGCGGAATTTGGTGCTAGACGTGTACGTGGTGGGATTGATGCAACTCTTTTAGAAAGTAAATATGCTTATTTAGGTGGTTGTAGTGCGACAAGTAATGTCTTGGCAGGGAAAAAATATCAAATTCCCGTTGTCGGGACAATTGCTCATGCCTTGGTTCAGTCTTATGACAATGAGTATGATGCGTTCTTAGAATATGCCAAACATGCGCCTGATAAAAATAGTCTTGTTTTATTAGTGGATACCTATGATGTAGAATGTGGTATTTTAAATGCAATTCGCCTTCAAAAAGAATATTTGGGTCCACTTGGTTTTCGGTTAAAAGGAATTAGAATTGATAGTGGTGATTTAGTTTATTTAACAAGAATGGCAAGACAAATGTTTAAAGAAGCAGGAATGGATTACGTAGATATTTGTGTATCGAATGGTTTAGATGCTAGAATGGTAGATACTATGCTTAAAAATGGTGCGGAAATCGATAGCTATGGTATTGGGGATAATATTGTTGCCAGCCGAGATAGAGCGAACTTTGTCTATAAATTAGTTGCTATTGAAGCTGTAGAAAAAAATAATCAGATTATTCCGCGAATTAAAGTTAGTGAAGATACGGTAAAAGTATTAAACCCTGATTATAAGAAGACTTATCGCTTTTATGATCAAGAAACCGGTAAAGTATTAGGAGATGTGATTGCTCGTCATGATGAAGTCATTGATCCTGATCATTATACACTAGTTGATGATAAAAATCCTTGGAAGAAGACTGAGCTTTCTAACTATACCGTTCGTGAGTTACAAGTGCCTATCTTTGAAGAAGGTAACTTAATCTATGAAGTTCCTGATCTTAAATTATCTCGCCAATATTGTAAGAAGGAATACGAAACATTGACGGATAGAATTACCGATATTTATCATCCTCATACTTACTATGTTGATTTAAGTGAAAATTTGAGAAAGCTAAAGGAAGAAATGTTAGATACTGAGTTAAGAGAAGTTCGTGAAAAAAAGGAAAGTTATCAGAAAAAGTTAGGTGAATACCATGCGTAAAGAAAAATTAGAGGAGTTAGCTCATTATCAAGAAGATTATCGAATTATTAATGAAGAGGAAGTAGTAGAAGAAAAAAAGACTCCTTTTTTGACGACCACAAGTAGACGTTATTTACTCGCTAATGGCAAGACTCTTGTACGAGAAAAATTATGGAAAAAGGGGATGAATGGGGATGCGGTAATCATTGTTCCGGTCACATTAGATGGAGAAATGGTTATGACAATCGAACCTCGGGTACATACTAAGGAAGGAGTAGGAATCGGTTTTCCAGCTGGATATATTGAAAAAGGCGAGACACCAATTATCGCCGCCAAAAGAGAACTACAAGAAGAAACTGGTTACCAAGGGCGAGAATTTACTTTACTAGGTGGGTGTTATCAAGATGAAGGATGTTCTAGTGCTTATAACTCTATTGTTTTAGCTAAAGGGTGTCTTAAAGTGTCAGAACAGATGCTAGATAAGGATGAATTTGTTCATTATTTTATTTGCCGGGTAGACGAAGCGTACGAAATGTTAGATAATGGTATTATCAAAGGGGCTAATTCTCAACTTGCTTTAGAAAAGGCCAAACAGTATTTGAAAGTATAGGAGGAAGAAATGAAAAAATATGGATTTGTACGAGTAGGAGCTAGTGTTCCTAAATTAGTTGTTGCGGATTGTTTATATAATAGGCAAGAGATTGTTCAAGAAATGAAAAAAGCGGAACAGGAAGAGGTTGGTATTTTAACTTTTCCAGAGCTATCTCTTACTGGGTATACTTGTGGAGATTTGTTTTTTCAACGCAATCTATTGACAGATGTTTTAGAACAGTTGAAAGTAATTCTTGCCGCAAGTGAAAAATTACGAGTAATTACCATTTTAGGAATTCCACTTTCTATCGATAATCAGTTGTTTAACTGTGCGCTTGTCATTCAAAATGGGAAGATTTTAGGCGCAGTACCTAAAACGTATATTCCTAATTATAATGAATTTTATGAACAAAGATGGTTTTCTTCTAGTCTCGATTTAACTAGAAAAGAAGTAGAACTCTTAGGACAAATGGTTCCGATTGGAACAGATCTTATTTTCCGTGATAAGGAGTATTCGGAGATTTCTTTTGGAATTGAAATCTGTGAAGATTTATGGAGCGTTTTACCTCCTAGTCAAGATTTAGCGTTAAATGGCGCACATTTACTCTTTAATTTATCGAGTAGTAATGAATTAATTGGTAAATATCAATATCGCCGTAATTTAGTTTCTAATCAATCTAGTAAATTGATTTCTGGTTATATTTATACTTCTAGTGGGGTATTTGAATCTAGTAGTGATGTGGTGTTTTCTGGGCATGCTTTAATCGCCGAGAATGGGGCAATCTTAACAGAAAGTAAACGCTTTCAATTTGATAGTGAAATGTTAATTGCGGATATTGATTTTTTTAAGTTACATACTCTTAGATTGAAAGATATCAGTTATATGGGAATTCATCCAAGTAAGAGTTGTCGTGAGATTGTTGTCGATGTTTTGGATAGTTCTACTTTACGTCGTGATTTTGAACGTTTTCCATTTGTTCCCCATGATTTAGCGAAAAGGACAGAACGTTGTCATGAGATTTTTCAAATTCAAGCTTGTGGATTAGCTAAACGTCTTCATCATATTCATACAGAAAAAACAGTAATTGGCATTTCTGGTGGTTTAGATTCTACCCTTGCCTTCTTAGTTATCGTTGAAGCTTATAAAAAGCTAGGACTTTCCACCAAAAATATTGTAGCCATTACGATGCCAGGATTTGGAACAACGAAGCGAACTTTGGACAATGCTTTAAAACTAATGAAAGCTTACGATGTCGAAGTAAGAGAAATTTCGATTGTCGAAGCAAGTTTATTACATATGAAAGATATTGGTCATGATCCGAAAGTTTATGATGTAGCGTATGAAAATATTCAAGCACGTGAGAGAACACAGATTTTGATGGATGTTGCGAATGAAGTAGGAGGAATCGTAGTAGGAACTGGAGATCTTTCCGAACTTGCGTTAGGTTGGTGTACTTATAATAAATTTAAACATACAGTGCATGTTTAAATTCTAGGGCATTTCCCCGCTGCTTGCAGCGTATGGCCGAACGTAGTATGATAAATACGGAGTGAGGGCGATGCCTATGAGTGAAAGTGAATTTTTGT
>DVKF01000030.1 GCA_018716115.1 Candidatus Alloscybalousia intestinigallinarum | reverse complement strand
ATATAATTGTATCATTTTTACACAATAAAAGCGAGTAATGATAACATTTGTCGAGAATGCTTACTCGCTAAATACATTATATTACAATTTTCTTAAAAAGAAAAGAGTATTGACCTTTGTCAACACTCTGAAAAGAATAAGACGAATCTATCTTATTCTTTTATTTTATTTCCCAATCAATCGGCTTAAGTCCTTTGCTTATTAAGAAGTTATTGGTTTTAGAAAAAGGTCTACTACCAAAAAAACCGTTATAAGCAGATAGAGGGGATGGATGAGCGGATTCAATAATACAGTGATTAGGGTTAGTAATTAACTTCTTTTTACTTCTCGCATAACTTCCCCAAAGGATAAAAACAACTGGAGTTTCTTTCTGATTTAACTTTTCAATCACCGCATCGGTAAACGTTTCCCAACCAAAGTTTTTATGAGACATCGGATGATGAGCTTCGACAGTTAATACACTATTTAATAATAATACTCCTTCATTGGACCACGCTACTAAGCTGCCATTTTTAGGAATAGAACAGCCTAAATCATCATGTAATTCTTTAAATATGTTTTGAAGCGATGGCGGTTTCTGAATTCCTACTTTTACTGAAAATGATAATCCTTCGGCTTGGTTTTCACCATGATAAGGATCTTGTCCTAAAATCACTACTTTAGTATCGCGATAACTGGTATTACGAAAAGCTTTAAAAATCTCTGTTGGTTGAGGATAGACAGTGTGAAGCTGATATTCTTGTTTTACTTTCGTAATCAGTTCTTGAAAATAGTCTTTATTCATTTCTTCTTTTAGTACTTCATCCCAATCGTTACCAATCATTTTATCACCTAACTTCTAGTTTTTATTATAATATAAACTTGTTTATTTGGATAGAGATTTTTGATAATTAGCGTTTTCTGACCAAAAAAATAACTATTCCTAGTTCAGAGTAAAACTCAAATTATTACACTATGAAAGCTATCTTCAAATTTACCAATGAAAACTGATATAAAATCAATCACCAAATATATTTTTTCAAAAAAAGAAAAAGTAGCCATAAACTGATGCTACTTTTATAATTATCTTGATTTTCTTAATTCATTTGCATTTAAAGTATAATTTCCATCTACTACATCTTCAAGACATATTCTAAGACCATTTTCGGGAGTTCCATTTAATATATCATAACCAGAGACTATTCTATCGTCAGTAGCGATAACTCTATAAACAGGTCTATCAGTTATTGTAGGAGCCTTATTTTTCAACTCTGAGGATCCATTATAGAAAAAAGCTTTTGAAATTGATTTCTCTAAATTCCAAACATTTGCAGTAATCGGAAAATATCTTCTCATTGAAGATGACATCATACCAATATGAATCTCTTCTAAATTTGGTAGTCTATATAAAACATATATACTCTCGTCTCCCATAAAATTGCTCTCAATTTGCTGTTTTTCTTCTTCAGTAATTGGTGTTAAAATTATATCTGGATTTCTTAATTCTACACTTACCATATTCTTTTGCTTCATTTCATTTAACGGGTCTTATCCTATCACATTTTACCTTGAATGACAAGGATTTTGACCGAAGTTAAGTATAGGTGAGGGTTATTTTTACTAATTATTCACCATATTTTTGATAATCATAGACAATTTCTTTGCGCATTTTCATCATACAATACATATTAATAATTGCAAGAAGAGCTACTAAAATATCGATTATTTTCCATAGAACCGTTGGACTTATTATACTACCGATAATTAAAAGCAATATCGTTACAAACTTTAGTAAAGAAACTCGTTTAGAACTATTTTTTTTAAATAAATATTTGACATTACTTTCTCCATAATAATAACCGGCAAGGATAGTGGAAAAGGCAAAGAAGAAAATAGAAAGGATTAAAAAGATATTTCCAAATTGTCCTAACTCTTTTATTAAGGCATACTGAGTAATTTCGATACCATTAAGATTAGTAAAGGAAAGCGTTTGATAATCGGAAAGAAGAATTAAAATAGCGGTCGAGGTACAGATAATAAACGTGGTGAAATAAATACCTAAAATTTGAAGTAGTCCTAATCCTACTTTATCATTAACGCCCGAAGTTGAGGAAGCAATAGCGCCACTGCCTAAGCCAGCCTCAGTAGAGAATATTCCTCGCTGTAAACCGATGATAAAAGTAGTAAGAATACCAGATGACGCCGCTTTAAAATTAAAAGCAGAAGAAATAATTAATTTAAAAATATCTGGTAATTGGCTTAAATGACAAAAGATGACAAGTGCAGAAACAGAAAGATAACCAATTCCCATTATAGGTACCATTTTACTTGTGATATTTACAATACCGTTTAACCCTTTAACAATAATCATTCCGGATAATAAAGCAATGATTATACCGATGATCAAATTAGGAATTGGTAAGTATTCTCCTATAGATTTAGTGATTGTGTTGGCTTGAATGGTCATAAAACCAAAAACATAAGCAATAATAATCAAAACTGCATATGTTACTGCTAATTTTTTATTCTTCAAACCTTTATCAATATAATAAGCTGGGCCTCCTTTGTACTCATTGCCGTCCTTTTCTTGATATTTTGCGCCTAGGTAACTTTCACAATAAGCATTAATAGAAGTAAATATAGTAATGATCCACATCCAAAAAATAGTACCTGGACCACCAATGTAGATTGCAATCGCAATACCAGCAAGAGACCCTACTCCAATTCTAGCGGCTAAAGACATACTTAAACTAGCAAGGGGAGAAATACTATTTTTACTTTTCCCGCCACAAGTTTTAAATAACTTTAGAAGATGAAGTTGGGGAAACTTTAAACGATAAGAAAAATAAAGGCCTCCTCCTAGTAGGCAAACTGTTGCAATACTCCATAGCACATCGGTTACTATATCCATAGAATCACCCGTACTATTCTATGATAAACTTGCTTTCGATATGTGAAGACTTTATTCGTTATGTTGTTTTTTTAAATAAAATTCTATTTCTTTAACCGTTCGTTCTGGATCTGTTAAAAATTTCATATATACCTGATTAGATTCTTTAATAGAACGTAGTATTTTTAAATCTAAATCGGATAATTTTATTGTTCTTTCTTTTTCTTTCTTTAACACGATTTCTTGACCAATTAACCATAGAAAATCAACTTCTAAAAAATCCGCTAGTTTAATTAACGTTTCTAATGGCGGGATTCTTTTTCCAATCTCATAGTTACAAATTTCGTTTTTACTAATATGTAAAGCTGTACCTACTTCTTCTTGAGTTAAATGTCTTTTCTTTCTAATCTCTTTTAATCGTTTTTGAAAAATTAACATATTGTTACCTCTTGTTTTCATTATAGAAGAGAGATAAAACAAAGAGGACAAAATTCACTTATAGTTAACTTATATGCAAAAAAAGAATGCGACTTATTTGGTCGTATTCTTTATTTATGATACTTTTCGTGATTAATAATTTTGTAGCTTCGGTAAAGCTGTTCAAGAAGGAGTAGGCGAAATAGTTGATGGGGAAAAGTTAATTTAGAAAAAGAAAGATGCTCATTGGCTAATTTTTTTATCTCTTCGTGGATACCATGAGAGCCACCAATCAAAAAAGTAATGGTACTATTTTGTGTCTGAAGACGATCAAGTTTCTGCGCAAGCGTCAATGAATCCACTTGATTGCCATCAATTTCTAAAGTAATTAGATAATCTTTGGGATTTAATACTTTTTCGATTCTTTCTTTCTCTTTAATTAAACAAACTTTTTCATCATCACTTTTTTCATCTGCTAATTCAACAATTTCTAATTTAGTATATTTTTCTAATCTTTTTCGATATTCCTCGCAAGAATCTTGCCAATATTTCTCTTTTAATTTTCCAATACAAATTATTTTAATCATTTTATACCTCGATTGTCTCTAATGATTCATGTTGCTTAGCGACGATGATGGGTTTATCTAGATGATTTTCTTCTAAAACTTCTTTCGTTGTCTGATAGGCTAGTTCTTCTGTATTATTATTCTCACTGATATGCGCTAAAATAATGTACTTAGTTTTATCGCCAACAATTTCTTGCAGATACTTAGCTGCCGTATGATTAGACAAGTGTCCTTTATCACTTAATACTCGCTGTTTCAGAATAAAAGGATAAGGACCATCCATCAACATTTTTTCGTCATGATTACTTTCTATGATATATAAGTCTTTATTTTTCATTCGGTTTAGATAACGACGGTTAATATAACCTGTATCCGTTACGTATACGATACTTGTTTTATCATTAGATAAAATATAACCAACTGAATCGACATCGTGGGAAGTATGCATAATTTCTACTTCAATATCATTTAAGAAAAAATGTTCTTCTAAGTATCGACAAACGGTAACTGGGATTTTTTCTTGAAGATCCACCATCATTTTTTCGCTCACATAAACAGGGAGATTGGTTTTTCTTACAAGTCCTTGTAAACCTTTAATATGATCAGAATGAGTATGGGTAATCAATATCGCATCTAAGTCGTTTGGCGTTCGATTTAGGGGTGCCAATTCGGAAGCTAAATGTTGATAAGTGATTCCAATATCGATTAGAATTTTACTTTTCTTTGTTTCAATATAAGTACAATTTCCTTTAGAACCACTTGCCAATACTTTTACTTTCATCATCTAAAAATCGTAAACGGACTAATTGCTACTCCACCACGATATGGCATTCCACGGTATATTGCAAAGTGTAAATGTACACCGGTAGCAAATCCACTATCTCCTGCAGTTCCGATTTGATCGCCTGCCATAACAACATCTCCTGCTTCACGAATACGTGAATTCATATGTGCATACATCGTATAATAACCATTACTATGAGCGATAACAATATAGTTTCCATTTGTTCTAGTATATCCAGACTGAACAACAAGTCCGTTATTAGCAGCTTTAATTGGGGAACCACGACCAATACCGCTGATATCGATTCCTTCATGTAGTTTTCCCCATCGATAACCAAAACTACTAGAAATTGTATATGGTACAGTCGTTGGCCATACCCAGCTACCGATTCCTACTGGTACTTCCTGGTTGGAAATTGAAGTAGAACTATTTACCCGTTGTTTCGTTCCACGAACAATGATTTTATTGACCGCAGGCACTAATACTTCTTCCGATACCGGAACTACAGTAGTAATTTCCCCATTTACTAATTTCTGCTTTTCTGTAACTAAACTCAAGCCTTCTGAACCTTCCTGTTTTACTTTTTCATATCCAGTATATTGATTAGGATCATCTTCGTAAACGGTTTGGATTTCTACTGTCTTTTTTGAAACTACGTGAGTTTCTTCTACCGTATCGAATTGCGGTTGGATTACCCCTAACACAACTTCCTTACCTGGATATAATAGATCAGAAGTTGTATTATACTCAGTATTGGCAATTAAAAATTCTTCTGGAGATAATTTGTTGTTGAACGCAATATCTTCAATTGTATCTCCTTCTTGAACGGTATAAGTAGCTTGGTCTTCAACGGTTCCAAAAAGAAGATATTTACTTAGTTCATCTTCTGTTAAATAAATTTTCTCTTCAGTTGGAATGCGTCCTTTATGGATACTGATATTATTTTGAATATATAGATCCTCGATAATTGTACCAGTTTCTTGAATTTCATCTTGAGTATCATTTAAAAAGTCTTGGTAACTATCCTCATCAATAAAGGAAGTAATTGTTTTTTCTACTGAATTTGTAAAGATTTCTTTATCCAAAACATACAAAACAATATCTGGAGTAGTTTCTGTTTCTCCTCCTTCTGTTTCTTTTTCAATCCCGTCAATTACGATTTTATAACCATCTATGGTAAAGGCTTCGCTTCCTTTTTTCTCTTGAATCTTTTGATAAATATCTTCGATGGAAGAAATATTCTGGTCATAAGTAATCTCTTGAACAATGTCTAAATCATTAGGAACATAAACTTTATCTACTTCGTATTTTTCTTTTATTACACTTTGCTTTTCGTCGATAAAGTTCTCCAATTCTTCTTTTGATTCAATTAATCCTAAGGATTCACCACCAAGATAGATATGATATAACTGTCTTGGCTCATTGTTACTAGTCATTCCTAATATTTTTGCATAGGTCGTTGTCGGATTAGAACCTAAATAGACGACAACTCCTGTAATGATTAGGGCAATGATTGTCAAAACAGTTGTCTTTTTATCCATTTTCTTCACCTCTACTATCTTTAATAAAATTTAAAAAGGTACTGGTACTTTTTCTAAATAGTAAATCTATTTTTCCAGTTGGACCATTACGATGTTTACCGATAATTAGTTCACTTAAGCTAGGATCAGGCGCTTCATTACTATCTTTTATTGTTTGATAATAATCATCACGATATAGCAAAGCTACAATATCAGCATCTTGTTCAATTGATCCTGATTCCCTCAAGTCGCTCATTTTCGGGCGTTTGTCTTCTCTACTTTCTACACCACGAGATAGCTGAGCAAGCGCAATTACTGGGATATTTAGTTCCATAGCCATTTTTTTCAAACTTCTAGAAATATCTGTCATTTCAGCCTGACGGTTGTTTCCATAATTGCCACCCATCGTTAGAAGTTGTAAGTGATCGATAATAACAAGATCTAGCCCATCTTCACTTGTCGCTAACCGACGGCATTTTGTTTTTAATTCTCCGACGGTAACTCCGGCATCATCAGAAATATAAAGTTTAGCACCAGCTAATTGACTTTTGGCTTCAGTAATTCGTTTCCAATCATTATTTAGTAAATTACCATTCGTTAGTTTCTGTCCTTCTATTTGTCCTAAAGAAGAGATGATACGACTAGCTAACTGTTCAGCTCCCATTTCTAAGGAGAAAATAGCGACACTTTTATCGGTATTGATTGCAACATTAGTAGCTAGATTTAGGGCAAAAGCGGTTTTTCCCATCGCTGGACGGGCAGCTAGAATAATTAGTTGGTTTTCTTGAAGACCTGAAGTTAATTTATCTAGTTCATACCATCCCGTTGGGATACCAGTTATTTCTCCTTTAGATTGAGCTAACTTTTCTAAATTTGATTGAACATCATTTAATACTTCTTGAATTTTTCTAAATTCACTACTGCGCCGGTTTTTTATAATACCAACAATTTTACGTTCCACTTGGTCCAATACTTCTGTTACTTCGCCTTCATGTTCATAAGCAAGGGTAGCTATTTCTGTCGAAGTATCAATAACATCTCTAAGCATCGCATTATCTTCTACTATTTTAATATAGTAATCAATATTTGCGGCGGTTGGAACGGTATCGATAATCTCTGTTAAATATTCAACGCCACCAACTTCATTTAATTTACTCGTTTGATTTAATTCTGCGGTTACTGTCGTTAAATCAATAGGCACTTTTTTATCATATAAATCAGCAAGTACAGAAAAAATAATACCATTTTTCTCATTATAAAAACTTCTTTTGGTTAGTTTTTCTGTTGCTTTTTCGATAGCTAACTTCGATAAAAACATTGCCCCTAAAACAGACTGTTCTGCGACAAGATCATTAGGTATAGTTTTAGTTGCCATATTCTTCACCTCCGGGTGTTATTTGACTAATTGTACTTTTATTGTGGCAACAACTTCTTTAAAAAGATTTATCTTTACTTGATGATATCCTAAAGTAGTTAAATTACTAATCAGTTCAATCTGTCTTTTTTCAATTTTGTACCCTTTTTTATGCAATTCATCTTTGATTTGTTTGGGACTTACACTACCAAAAACTTTATCTTGTTCTCCCGTTTTAACTTTAAATAATAAAGTTAATTTTTCCAATTCTTCTTTTTGTTTTAGAGCTTCTTGGCGTTTAGTGTCTTGTTCTTGTTGATGTTTTTGTTTTTCTTCTTCATAGACTTCTAAGTTTTTTTCCGTCATTTGAATAGCATAACCATTTTTAATTAAATAGTTTTTTGCATATCCATCTTTTACTTCTTTGATATCGCCTTTTTTGGCTTGCTTTTTTAAATCTTTAACAAATATAACTTTCATAAATTATCTCCCCCTACTCATTTAAGATGGCTAATAGTTTCGTTTTTACTTCTTGAATTGAAGTTGCCTCCAGTTGGGTTGCGGCATCATGATCATCACCACCGCCACCTAGTTTTTCCATCACTTTTCCGACATTTAATCTTCCTTCACTACGAGCACTTATTCCTACTTTATTATCTTGATTCCATCCGATTACAAAACTCGCTTCAATATCATTGAATTGAATGAGTGTCGATGCAATTTTCGCAAGCTCTTCACGTTTATATCTAATTTTCTCTACTCCAGTCGTAACGGCGTATTTTTCTTTAATTATCTCGATGTTCGTAATTACTTTTTGCCTAGCAATATACTCTTTAATATTCTGCTTTAAATAATACTGAACTTTTTTGGGATCAGCACCAAAAGAAGCTAAATAATAAGCCATAAAGTATGTTTTAGCTTGGGTTTTTAAAACAAAATTATTCGTATCTAATACAATACCAGATAGAATAATTGTCGCTATTTCTGGTGGAACTTTTATTCTGTAATGACTAAGTAGTTGTGTAATCATCTCGCATGTTGAAGAGGATTCTTTATCGACGATCAATAAGCCACAATCAATCGTATATTCATTAGTTTGGTGATGGTCAATTACAATAATATCGTCAAAATCATCTAATATTTTAGGATTAGATAATAAATTGATCTTATTCGTATCGACAACGATTAATAAATTTTTTTTGGTTTTCTTTCCTTCTATATCTTGACTAGTTATAAATATTCTTTTTGGCTGTTCTTTGATGATTTTCTCAACGCCTAATTCATGAACTTGGTCATCGATAATAATATAAGATTCTTTGCGATATTTTTGAATAATATAATGTAGTCCTAAAGCACTTCCAATAGCATCTAAATCTAAATTTTGATGACCAACGATAAAAATCGTCTGGTGGGTCTTAATTTTTCTTTTTAATTCTCTGGCGTAGTTTAATATATTCATTCTGCCTCCTTAGAAAACCCCAATTTTATTATACTACAATTTTTAACCTGTTGTCTATTTTAGCGAAAAAGACTATCAACGAAGTAGTTGGTAGCCTTTTTTATTTTGTATATGGTAATAGGGCAATTGCACGTGCACGTTTGATTTGTTCTGCGATGTATCTTTGGTGTTTAGCACAATTTCCTGTAATTCTTCTTGGTAAGATTTTACCACGATCGTTAATGTATCTTTTTAAAGTATCTACATCCTTGTAGTCAACAGTTTTACCTGTACACATGTAACATACTTTTTTCTTTTTTCTATAAAATTCTGCCATACTTTCCCTCCTTCTTTAGAATGGTAATTCATCATCACTAATTTCAATACTAGAACCAAAATCCGAAAAAGGATCTGAAGAAACATCTGTTGTATTCGCGGATGGAGTTGCTGCAGGGGATGCAAAATCATATGGAGATGGATTACTATTAGTAGATGACATAGGTGCTTGAGCAGTTGAAGCAGATGATCTACTATCTAAAAATTGAACGTTATCAGCAACAACTTCCGTTACATAACGTTTACTACCATCTTGAGCATCGTAACTTCTTGTTTGGATTCTTCCATCGATCGCTACTTGACTTCCCTTGGTTAAGTATTGTTTTACATTTTCCGCTTGTTTACGCCATACAACAATATTAATAAAGTCTGCTTCACGTTCCCCATTTTGATTCGTAAAATTTCTATTTACGGCGATTGTAAAGGAAGCCGCTGCAGTATTCGTACTTGTATAACGTAATTCTGGATCTTTAGTTAATCTTCCGATTAAAAAAACTTTATTCATTTTATACCTCTCTTAGTCTTCTACTCTAACGATTAAATGACGAATAATATTTTCGTTGATTAGAGCTAAACGATCAAATTCTTTTGTTGCAGTTGTATTCTCTGTTTCGATCACAAATAAGAAGTAATAACCTGTCTTATATTTTTTTATTTCATAAGCTAGCTCTCTTTGTCCCATTTCTTTTACTTCTAATACTTTAGCTCCGTTTGTTTCTAAAGTTTCTTTCATGGAATTAGCTACTTTCTTGATGTTTTCTTCCTCTAAATCAGGCTTTACAATAAACATAATCTCATATTTTTTCATTTCGTTACACCTCCTTCTGGACTTAAGGCCAATCAATTGGCAAGGAGTATTAAATACTCGGTAGTAATATACCAAAAAAAAGCACTTTTGTAAATGCTTTTTTTGATTTAGATTGAATTTTGTTTAGATTAATCTTTACTATCACCAAAGAGACTTAATAGATCAAGGAAGATATTGATAAAATCTAAGTATAATTCAAAGGCACCGATTACCGCCAAATTATCTTGATTTATCCAACCTTCTAATCGTTTAATCTTTTGAATATCGTAAGCGATAAAGCCCATGAAGATTAGGACACTAATTCCTGATAAAATCATATCAAAAGTACTATTTTGTAAGAAGATATTAATAATTGTACAGATAATTATGCCAAGTAGTGCCATTAATAATATCGTACTGATTTTAGTTAAATCTACTTTAGTTGTTTTGCCAATAATTGCAAAAATTAAGAATAGGATTGCGGTAACTAAGAAGATTAGCATAATCGATTCTATTTTATAAACGATAAAAATAGAGGAAAATGTTAGACCAGTAAAGAATGTATATAATAGATAACAAACCTTTGCGGTTGTGGGACTCATTTTATGAATTCTAGCTGATAAGAAAATCGCTAAACCAAGCTCGATAATCAATAAAATCCAATAGCCACTCTTATTAAATATTACTTCGAGTGCATCAACATTAGTCGAGGTATAAATACCGGTTAAGAATGTTACTAATAATCCGATAGACATCCACATGAATACTTTAGGAAATATTTTATTATTCAATTTAAAACCTTCTTTCTTATTTTTATTTTATGTTTTTTTTCTAATATTATTTATTACTGTAACTATGAATGGTATCTGTCAATACCGTAAAATTAAATTCGCTATTATGATTTGAACTTTGATTAATTAGTTCTACTGTTATATTGAATTCAATATCTTGGGTATGACAAGTTACTTGATACTTTCCAAGGCTACAATTATCCTCTGTACAAGCTTGTTGTTCAACATGATCGCATATAGCTTCAACATAAATTGTTTTATCTTTTAAATACTCTGTTGTTGCACTAAGTATTTCTTCGTCACTTAACTCTTCGCTAGGAGATTCATGATCACCAAGAACTGTTTGAACGAGGGTATATACTCCAAGCCCAAGAAGAAGGAGAAAAAAAATATAAATGAATGGGCTATTTTCGTTTTTCTTACTACTATACATGGATTCATAACTGTACTTTTTTCTATCTTCATTAATTAGTTTTAAAGCATCGTCGTCAATTTTACTCATAATTATTCCTATACATTGAATCTAAAATGACAAATATCGCCATCTTGCATTAAATAATCTTTACCTTCTAATCTAGCTTTTCCTGCTTCTTTTACTTTCTGTTCACTTCCCAGTTCAATTAAATCGGTATAAGAAATTACCTCAGCACGAATGAATCCTTTTTCAAAATCAGTATGGATAATCCCCGCACATTCTTTAGCGTTCATTCCTTTTCTAAAAGTCCAAGCTCTTACCTCATCTTTACCGACAGTAAAATAAGTAGCGAGTCCTAATAGATCATAAGTTGCCTTGATTAATTGATCTAAACCACTCATCGGAATTCCTAAGGCTTGAAGCATCTCCTTTTTATCTGACTCATCTAGTTGGCTTAATTCTTCCTCTATTTTGGCACAAACTTTAATGACTTTGGAATTTTCACGACTAGCATACTCCTCAACTTTTTTTACATATGGATTATCTATTTCTGTTAACTCTTCTTCATCGATGTTTGCTAAATAGATAATTGGTTTCATCGTTAAGAAATTATAGGATTTTAGTGCTTTCTTTTCTTCGATAGTAAAGTCAACCATTCGTAATGGGTGATTTTCTTCTAAGGCTTTTTTGGCTTTTTCTAAGGCTTCTAATTCTATTAAATCTTCTTTTACTTTAGAAGTTCTCGCTTTCTTTCCCATTTTTTCTATACGATTGCCAATACTTTCTAAATCAGCTAGGATTAATTCTAAACTGATAATTTCAATATCTCGAATCGGATCAATTGTTCCCTCAACATGGATGATATCTTTATTTTCAAAGCATCTCACAACTTCAACAATTGCATCAGTTTCACGAATATGGGATAGAAATTTGTTTCCTAAACCTTCTCCTTGACTTGCCCCCTTTACTAAACCAGCTATGTCCGTAAATTCAAAAGCTGTTGGAATCTTTTGCTTTGGTTCATACATTTCATTTAATTTTTCTAACCTTTCATCAGGTACAGTAACTACACCGACATTAGGGTCGATGGTTGCAAATGGATAATTTGCTGCTAAAATACTATTTTTAGTAATTGCATTGAATAAAGTACTCTTTCCGACATTGGGAAGACCTACTATTCCTGCTGTTAAACCCATAAACATTACCTCATTTCCAGTATTAGTATATCATATCTTGGAATAAAAAGAAAACAACTTTAACAGAGGTTAAGTTGTTTATAAAGTTGGATAAACATCTGGACCAATTGGAAGACCAGATATATACCATAATAAAATAATAGCAATCCATGCCAAGCTGATGATTAAGCAAAAAGGCGTTACTAATTTTAAAGCATGAGATATGGTAATTGGTTTCTTTTTGTTTGGATTATACATATTTAAATAACCAACAAAAATAACAAAATAAGCAAGTAATGGGGTAATACCTTTTGTCATTGAATCAGCGGCACGCAACATAAATTGAGAAAACTCTGGAGTAATATTGGCTTGCATTAATTTTGGTACGACAACCGGAGCTAATATTGTCCATTTGGCAATTGGTGTTGTCGTAAAAAGATTCACCCCGGCAATTACAAGTACGACTAATATAATTAATGGTATTCCTGTAAAGTTTAAACTGTTGATAATATTGGCTCCCCAAGCAGTGATTACCGTTCCAATATTAGTTTCTTTAAATACGGCAATAAACTGCGAAGCAAAGAATATTAAGATAACTAAACTACCAATATCGGCAATATATTTTCCAGAATCAGTAATTAATTGTTTGTCGTTTTTTATTGTTTTAGCGCCAATTCCATAGGCAATTCCAACAACCAAGAAGTATAAGGCTATTAAGAATGTAAAGCCATCTTGAAAATACGAATTACTACCAAATATTTGTCCTAAATAGGTTGTTTCTTCCATATCTAGTAACATTCCCGAAAACGGTAAATTTGGTAGTAGTGAATAAACGAAGAAAATTAGAAAGAAAATAGTGGCAAAAAAAGCATTATTTAATCCTTTCTTTTCACGTGACTCTTCTTCTAACTTACGTTGTTCTGCTTCTTCTACATCTTCAATTACTTCTAATTCTACAGTTACTTCGTTTGGATCTTTATATTTTCCTAGTTTAGGAATAACTAATTTTTCGATAATAATCGTTCCTACAATAGATAATATTATTGAGGATAATATGATGATGATCAAATTCGAACTTAAAGCAACATGATAATTAGGATCAATCATTCTGGCGGCAGCTTCAGTAATCGGATTGAGATTAACTTCCATCGATCCAACAAATAAGGTAACTCCATAACCAAAGGCTACTCCACAAAAAGCAGTAATAATTCCTGCTAAAGGATTTCGTTTATTTTTTAAGAAAATAATTGCTGATAATGGAATTAAAATAACATAACCAATTTCATTAATTAAACTAGAAATAATGGCAATAAAAATCAACATAAAAGTAATTTTTTTGTTATCTATTTTTACTAATACTCGTTTGATAAATGTATCTAAAAATCCTGTTGCTTGAGCAACAGATAAACCGATTAGAGAAATCAGCAAAGTACTTAAAGTCGTAAAACTAATAAAGTTTCTTGCGGCATTACTAATTACATATTTTAAACCATCATAATTAAATAGATTTTTTACTGTTACTAAAGTATTTTCAATTTCATAAGTTGTCAAATTTAAATTACTATACGTAGCTTGTATTTCTAAAACAGAAAATATTCCGCTTAATACGATGACTGCAATTGTTAATAAAATAAAGGTCGTAACAGGGTGAAAATGGTATCGTTTCAGTTTTAATTTTTTCTTATTTTTCATCACTTACACTCCTCGTTAGCAAGCACTTTTTTTATCTTTTTGTTAAATTCTACTCTAGGCATC
This sequence comes from Candidatus Alloscybalousia intestinigallinarum, assembly GCA_018716115.1. Lineage (GTDB taxonomy): Bacteria > Bacillota_I > Bacilli_A > RF39 > UBA660 > Alloscybalousia > Alloscybalousia intestinigallinarum. The sequence goes on along the minus strand of DVKF01000030.1, from coordinate 21,766 downwards.
ATAATTGTTCTTCCACAATTACAACACTTAATCTTGATGTCAGCGCCTAGTCTTATAATTTCCCATTCGTTACTGCCACAGGGATGTTGTTTTTTCATTACTACTTTACTATTCAAACCATATTCTTTATTTTCCATGATGCACCTCGATTTGATTATATGGAATATTAATGTTATTTTTTTTGAAACAAAGAATAATTTCTTTTCTTATCTGACGAGCTATTCCGTATTGTTCCATACTTACTGTTGGGACAGTTAAGCGATAAACCAAAGCAGAATCAGATAATTGTTCAATTCCTAGCACTTCTACCTCACCTTTTAATTTGGGTAATTTTTTAGTTAAGTCGCTTGCTAGTTCATTTAAAACTCGTTCTACTTTATCTAAGTCTTCATTATAGTTTACACTAATATCAACAACCGCAAGTGAACTAGAAATACTATAATTGGTTACTTCAGTAATATTACGGTTAGCTAAAATTTTTACTTCGCCTTCCCAACTTCTAATTCTAGTAGTTTTTAATCCTAAGAAAACAACTTCGCCCTTAAATCCATTAATAGAGATAGTATCTCCCATCGCATATTGATTTTCTAGGATAATTCCCATTCCAGCGATAATATCTTTCGCCAAATCCTGAAGAGCTAAACTAGCCACTACACCGGCAATTCCTAACCCTGCTAAAATAGAGGTTACATTTACACCGTAGACAGTTAATATGGCTAAAACTAAGAATAAAATAATCACATATTTAATAATATTATTCATTAATACCCGAAAAGTTTCTGTTTTTTTATAATTATAACTATTTTTATTTAAATTTTTTTGTTTACTTTTAATAATGGTTCCAATTACCCTTTTACAAATACCATTTAGAAGAATAGCGAAACAAATATAGATAATTGGTAAATAAATTTCCGGGATCATTATTTTTTCTAACATTTCTTCACTTCCTCATCAGATGGTTTTTTCTTGTTCAATCCCTATTATTTCTAATAGGCGATTTAAATCATTACGATTGACGAAAGAAATTTCTAATTTATTATGATTAATCTTTACTTTAGTTCCTAATTTTTCAGATAAACTTTCTTCTATATTTCGATATTCTAGAGAATTTGGAGTTTTCTTGGTCTTATGTTTTTTTTCAGCAGTTGGTTCAAAAGCTAAATTTTCTACTTGACGAACACTTAGATTTTCCATCACAACTTTTTGAGCAAGATCTTTGATTTTATTCGGATTTTCTAATTTACTTAGTGCTCGTGCATGTCCCATTGTCAATTTATTTTCCATGATTAAATCTTTGACTTCTTCTGGTAAAGTCAAAAGACCTAACATATTCGTAATATGACTTCTGCTTTTGCCGATTCTTTCTGCCAATGCTTCTTGCGTTAAGGAGAGTTCTTCTATCAATTTTTTATAAGCAAGTGCTTCTTCTAAGGCATTTAAATTCTCTCGTTGAAGATTTTCTAAAAGCGCAATCTCCATCATTTCCTGATCACTGAAATCGCGAAGAATAGCTGGGATGGTTTCTTTTCCAGCTAAAATAGATGCTTTTACCCTTCTTTCTCCAGCGATAATCTCGTAACCTTTAATGCTTTTTTTCGCAATAATTGGCTGAAAAACACCATATTCTTTAATAGAATTAGCCAATTCTTGAAGTGCCTTTTCGTCAAAGTTTTTCCGTGGCTGATAAGGATTACTGCGTAACTCTGATAAATTTAATTCTACAATTTCTTCCTTTGGTGTTGACGTAATAATTTTTTCTTCTATTGTCTCATAGTTCATTGGTTCGTTATTAAATAATTCTTCTAAGCCTCTTCCTAGAGCTTTTCTTCTACTTTGTGTTTGTGTTTGTTCTTGAGTTTGTGTTTCCATTTCTTTCAATCACTTCCTTTGCTAAATTTAAATAAGCAATCGATCCACGATGTTTGGAATCATAAGCGATGATCGGTGTGCCATGTGATGGGGCTTCCGCAATTCTAACGAGTCTTGGAATAATTGTATTGTATACCCGTTCTTTGAAAAATCTTCTAATATCTTCTACCACTTCTAAACAAAGAATTGCTCGTGAATCTAGCATGGTAAGTAGAACTCCTTCAATATCTAGATTAGGATTTAAATTCTTTTGTGCTAACATAATTGTATTAAGAAGTTGCGTAATTCCTTCGAGAGCAAAGAATTCGCATTGAACAGGAATGATTACAGAATTAGATGCCGTTAATGCATTGGTTGTAATTAAACCTAAAGAAGGTGGACAGTCAATAATGATGTAGTCAAAGGAATCTCTAATCGGATCCAATGCTTTCTTTAATTGAACATTTTTAGAGAAATTTTGATCGGTCTTGCTCTTTTCCATCAGTTCAATATCGATACCTGCTAAATTAATTGTTGCCGGCAAAAGATAAAGATTTTTATATTTTGTTTTAATAATTGCCTCTATTACATTACATTTCTCTGTCATTACATCATGAACACTTTTACTGATATCTCCTTTATTGATTCCGACACCCGTTGTCGCATTTCCTTGAGGATCTAAATCAATTAATAATACTCTTTTTCCTAAGTAAGCTAAAGACGCAGAAAGATTGATACTCGTTGTCGTTTTTCCTACTCCACCTTTTTGATTTACTAATGATATTATCTTTCCCATGCTCTTACCACCTTTTTTGTTTTTATACTATTCTATTTTAACAGAAAACGTCAAATTAGGAAACCTCTTGTTAAAAAAAAGTAGAACTCTCTACTTTTAGATATCTTTATTGATTTTTACTACTACTTGGTAAGTATTTTCGAAATCTAATTCTTCGACTTTAATAACAAATCCCCTATTTTCGAGATTAGTTACCGTTCTTCTTAACTCTTTTACGGCATCCTTTAGTGAATATAATTCTTCATCATCCAATAATTCTTCGACTGGATCATTGTATTTTATCCTAGGTTTTGCTTCTTCAGTATTAGCTAAAGTGGATGAAGCTTGGTCTGGAGTTAACTGAGTAAAATCTTCGTCATCTTCATCTGATAAAGTAAGAATATTTCTAACAACTGGTTTAGGGGTGCTAACTACCGTTGAATCTGGCGATGATACTTCTACTTTAGGACTTGTTTGATTTGATGAAGCAAGTAAATCTATTGGATGCCTTGAACCATCAGAATTGGTGCTTGTCATTGAATTAGAAGGAGTAACGGGACTTGGAATCTCAATTGGCTCCGGAGTAATGGAAACAGGAGTTCCTTCTTGATTGGTGCTTTCTGAGATATTCTCATTTGAAGTAGGTTCTTCAATTCCTTTTAATTTTCTAATTTCGTTATCTAATTCTCTAACTGTCATTCTTTTTTCAATAATGGCGTGAAGCATATTTATTTGATCTTCTCTTGAATCTAGATTTAATAAACTTCTAGCGTGCCTTTCTGATATTTGATCATGAAGAAGCGCTTCTTGAACTTCATCAGGTAAAGATAACAGACGCATCTTATTGGCAATTGCTGCTTGAGATTTTCCCATAGTACGTCCCAACTCTTCCTGTGTCATCGAATCAAGTTCTAGTATTTTTTGGTACGTCCTAGCTTCTTCGATTGGTGTTAGATCCTTTCTTTGTAAGTTTTCTAGTAATGCCACCTTTGAAGTTTCTTTATCATCTAAATTTCTAATAATTGCAGGAATTTTGGTTAGTCCAGCCATCGCGGATGCTTTATATCTTCTTTCTCCGGCAATAATCTCATATTTATCTCCTATTTTTCTAACGATAATTGGCTGTATTACTCCATGGGCTCTAATAGAGTCAGCTAATTCTCGCAAAGCCTGTTCATTAAATACTTCACGTGGTTGAAAACGGTTAGGGATAATGTCATCTAAATATAAATCCACTACTTCTCTATCCATAAATTAACCCTCTTTTCATTCTTGTATTATTCTTTATCATATTCATTATACCATATTTTTTTTACTAGACAAGAAAAAAGCCAAATTTTACTTTGACTACTACGCAAATTTAATCATTAAATTTTAGTGAATTACTTAATTTTTTTTGCTTTAATTTTAAGTCTAATGATTGATCTTGTACATAAAATAGTTGATTTTGAAGGGCCAACTCGGCTTTCATTAACTCTTGTCCTAAATAGAATGCATGATCGATATTACTTATATAAAGAGTGCATTTATTTCTTAATTCTATAGCATTTGTACCTGTAAATCTACGGAGCTCTTGTCCTGTTATACTATAAAAAGTTACTTGAATTTCGTTATTTTCTACTGTTACCGTAAAATAACCTCTTTCGTCTTCTTCACAAAAAGATACTACTTTTTCCTTAAATGTTTTTTCTAAATCATCAAAATTTCTCCCATAAACATGGGCACTTCCAGCAATTGTATTTACGTACCCTTTTTGATAACCTAGACATCGACATAATTCTTCTTGAATTTTTAAAATACCATAGATATTTCTCGGCCAACCATTATAGACATCGTTTGCTCGGATATAAGTAAGAAGATGAAGATAGTCTCCTTCAATAATCGCCTGATATAAATCAAGGCAAGGAACTTCGTCTTCTTCAATATCGATAGCGGGAACCCAAAGAGTCGCAACCGCCCTTCTCGAAAATGGTTTATCTTTTAAGGTATCTACCATATATTGAAATTGGTCTTTTCCATTTTGATCTCGATAACGACTTCCATATGTATACTTTACTCCATCTGGTTTCGCTTTAGAAAGAATATTCTTTTCATATTCTTCTAATTCTTCACGAGTGATATCAATTACCCCAGCCATACTTGGGTTAGCTAAATCTTCATTTCGAACAATTATTGATAAATTAATTAATTCTAATTGATTCTCATCATAATCGGATGGTTTTAAATAACCATAAGTATGGATTAATTTTAAGGCGCGATTCCACGCTTCATAAGCGGTATTTGCTCTTACCGTAAATCCTACCTTCTCACTTGGAATTTGATGCTGGAGTTCTAGGGGATTTTCTTTTATTTCGGTAATTTGGCACCAATCTTTTTCAGGAATATCAATTTGTTTAAGTTGTTCCTCTAATTCTTGCCTTTTTACTACTCTAATATGATTTTTAAAATATTTCGTAAATCGCGTTAAATTTTCTTCAGTGAATTGAAATTTTGATTCAAAGGTTAATTCGTTAGTGTTTAAAAATTCTAAAAGAGCAGTTATTCCTTCTGCCATTTCATTTTGTAGAGAAGAATCTTCTAAAACTATTAATTCTGTAATCTGCGGATTTAAAAATAAATTGGCAATGATATAATTAATGCCGTTTTTGGTGTATAAGTTCCCACAGGTTACTATTTTGTTCTTTACATCTTGGCTTAGACTACCCAAAATCATATCAGTAGATTTCCAACCGGTTATGATTCCAACGCCATAACGAACTGCTTCATTATATTTTACGACATTTTTATAATATTTTAACATTTTATTTCTTTTGCTCCCCTTATTTTATTTTTTTCCTAGGATACATTTTATCTGTTTTCTTTTCCTTTTTGATTTTGATCAATGTACGATGACTTTCTTCTATTGGTAAACTGAACTCATGAATATTTTCAATCTTTCCCCCTAATGTACCGATCATTGCTCTAGCTTCAGCTAGTTCTTCGTCAATATTTCCCTTCATCGCAATAAAATAACCATTTTCTTTAACAAGCGGAAGACATAATTCAGATAATACCTTTAAGTTAGCGACTGCTCGTGCGGTAACAATCTGATATCTTTCCCTATTTACTCTCGCATAATCTTCAGCCCTAGTGTGAATTGCTCTAATATTAGATAGTTTTAGTTCTTTAATGATTTCGTTCAGGTAATTCACTCTCTTTTGAAGAGAATCGATTAGAGTAATATCAAGATTAGGAAAGGCAATTTTTAAGACAATACCAGGAAATCCAGCTCCACTTCCTATATCACATAAAGTATCAACTGTTTCTAATTTTACTTCTTTATATATGGTTAAACTATCATAAAAATGCTTGAGATATACTTCTTCTTGGCTAGTTATTCTCGTTAAATTCATTTTTTCATTCCATGATAATAGTAATTGATAGAATAAGGCCAGTTGATTCAGTTGATCCTGAGTCAAAGTAATTCCTAGTTTTTTTACTTCTTCTTTAAATACTTCTATATTCATAATTTATGTTCCTTTTTTAGATAGATCATTAAAATCGAAATATCGGCTGGATTTACCCCACTAATCCGTGATGCTTGAGCGATTGTTGAGGGACGAACAGCAGATAATTTTTGCAAGGCTTCGCTAGCCAAGTTATGTACTTGTTGATAATCGATATCTTCTGGTATTTTTAACTTTTCTAAATCCAACATTTTTTCTGCTTCACGATTGGCTTTTTTGATATATCCTTCATATTTTATTTGAATTTCTACCTGTTCTTCTACTTCTTTCGAATAGGATTTTGGGAGATACTTTTGGAGTTTATCGATAGTTATCTCTGTTCTTTTTAGTAAATCGTATAAGGTAATTCCGTCAGATAATGGCGCTGAATTTAGAGCGATAAGTTCACGATTAACTTCTTCGGTTGGAGTTAATTTTATTTGTTGAAGAGTTGATCTTAGTTCTTGGATAGCTTCTTTTTTAGCCACAAACTTTTTATACTTTTCATCGTTAATTAAACCAACTTTTCTTCCATAATCACGAAGTCTTAAATCAGCATTATCATGACGTAGAAGTAATCGATATTCAGCACGAGACGTTAGCATACGGTATGGTTCTTTTGTGCCTTTGGTTACTAAATCATCGATTAAAACGCCAATGTAAGATTCATTTCTTTTTAAAATTAAGGGGTCTTTCCCTTCTAGTTTTAAAGAAGCATTAATTCCAGCCATTAAACCTTGACCGGCTGCCTCTTCGTATCCACTCGTTCCATTAATCTGACCAGCAGTATATAGATTATCGATTAACTTAGTTTCTAGAGATTGCTTCAATTGAAGCGGGTCAATCGCATCATATTCAATGGCATAAGCATATTTTAATATTTTCGCATGTTCCATTCCTGGTAGGCTATGTACCATTTGTTCTTGGATATCTTCAGGCATACTTGTCGAAAAGCCTTGAATATAGATGTCGTCATAATAAATACTTTCTGGTTCTAAAAATAATTGATGACGTTCTTTATCTTTAAAACGAACAATTTTATCTTCAATAGATGGGCAGTATCTTGGTCCAATTCCTTCTACATATCCCCCATACATGCTAGACTTTTCTAAATTATCTAAAATAATTTTATGTGTTTCTGGTGTTGTATAAATCAAGTGACACGGAATTTGGTCTTCTACTTTATATAATGGTTCATTATCAAAAGAAAAGGTGTAACTAGTACTATCACCTGGTTCTAGGCTGGCTTTTGAATAATCAATTGTAGTTTTCTCGATTCTTGGTGGTGTTCCTGTCTTTAATCGTTGAATTGTAAAACCTAATTTTTTCAAATTATCACTTAAATGCTGAGATGGTTTTTCTCCATGAGGACCGCTTGTAGTTTTTGACGAACCTCTTAGAACCGTTGCTTTTAAATAAGTACCAGTTGTTAGAATAACTGCTTGTGATGTAATCTTTTCACCACTTGAAAGAACTACCCCACATATTTTTTGTTCTTCAATCATTAAATCTTCTACCATGGCTTCTAAAATTGTTAATTTTTCTTGATTTTCTAGGGTCGCTAACATTACTTTTGGATAAGTTATTTTATCTGCTTGAGCTCTTAAAGCTCTAACAGCTGGGCCTTTTTTCGTATTTAACATTTTAACTTGTAAGCAAGAGTGGTCAATTGTATTGGCCATTTCACCACCTAAAGCATCAATTTCCCGTACAATAATTCCTTTAGCTGGGCCGCCAATGGATGGATTACAAGGCATATCCGCTATATTTTCTTTATTTCCGGTGATTAGTAAGGTTTCATGACCGAGACGTGCACAAGCTAAGGCCGCTTCACATCCAGCATGACCACCACCAACGATAATAATTTCGTAGTTCACCAAAATCACTTCCTTTTACCGTTTCATATTATACTATATTTTTGTTATAGAAAGAAGAAAATTATTTCCCGGGAAATAATTTCTGCGTTTAAATAAGAAAAAATGTTATATGAAATCAATTTTTGCTATGAATATTTCTATTTTCCCAAACAAAATTGACTAAATAATTGATCAATTAATTCTTCGGTGTATGTTTCGCCGATAATTTCACCTAATTTTTCCCATGATCGTTTGATATCAATCTCGATCATATCAACTGGTACTTCTTGTTCAATCCCAACTGTAACTTCTTCTAAAATCGATAGAGCTTCTTTGGCAAGAGAAATTTGACGAATATTGCTTAAATAGGAATCATCTTGGCTTTGGAGCTGCTCAAGATGAAAAAGTTCGCTAATCTTTCTCTTTAGAGGTTCAATTCCATTTCCATCAAGGGTATTTGTATGAATGATCTCTGAATAAGGAATTTCTTCCTCTTCGATTCTTTTTTCTAAATCACTTTTATTTAATACCACAATTGTCTTCTTATTTTGACAAACGGATAATATTTTTCTATCTTCAGCACTTAATTTTTCATTTTGATTAAGTACTAATATCACTAAATCAGCTTCTTCGATTAAGCGTAGACTTTTATCTACGCCAATTTTTTCTACTAAATCTTCAGTTTCATGAATTCCTGCTGTATCAATTAAATTTAAAGCTACTCCTTTAATCGTAATTTGTCCTTCTACAGTATCTCTAGTAGTCCCTTCAATTGCAGTAACGATGGCCTTATCTTCGTCTAATAGCCGATTTAGGATACTACTTTTTCCGACATTCGGTTTTCCAATAATTACTGTTTTTATTCCACTAGTTAAAATTCTGCCATTCTCCGATTCTTCAATAATATGATGCAACTTAGTTTTGATTGATTGAATAGCTGGAGCTACTTTATCATTCGTCATCTCTATCGCATCTTCATATTCAGGATAATCAATATTTACTTCAATGGAAGCTAACAGTTCTAATATTTCTTGTCTTAAAGAGCGAATTAAATGATTAATATGTCCGGTTAACCCTTTAATCGCTACTTTTCTACTGGCTTCCGTTTTAGATGAGATTAAATCCATAATTGATTCTGCTTCAGTTAAATCAATTCTTCCATTTAGAAAGGCACGTTTCGTAAATTCTCCTGCTTCCGCCAATCTTGCTCCATTTCTTAATATTAACTCTAGTACTTTATTCGTAGAAGCTATCCCGCCGTGGCAGTTAATTTCAACAATATCTTCACGAGTAAATGTTTTAGGTGCTCTCATTACACTAACTAATACTTCATCGATTACCTCGGTTTGATCCATGATTTTTCCGTAATGTATAGTGTGGGTAGAAACCTTTTCTAGATCTTTTCCATCAAATACTTTGTTGACGATTGGAATAGCTGATGGACCACTTACTCTAATAATAGATATTGCCCCTACTCCTTGAGCAGTAGATATGGCCGCAATCGTATCATTCATATTCATTTTCCTTTCTTTTTCTGTGTATTATAGTATAACATAATTTTATAATTTCTATTTTTTGATTCACTCTTTTTTATAAAAATTATTTCCCGGGAAATAATTTTTGATGTTAAAATCTATTTTTTGAATCATAATTACATTTTTTAAAAGAAAAAACTAGTCTAGACTAGTCTTCTTTAGGTTTGATTACCACATAGCGATTAGGTTCTTCGCCTTCACTTTCCGTTCTTACGTACTTATTTTCGGCTAAAGTAGTATGGATAATTCTTCGTTCATAAGAGTTCATTGGATCTAATTTTGCTTCGATTTTGGAAGAAGCTACCTCTTTAGCAACTCTTTTGGCTAAACGAACTAAGCGATTTTCATGTTGTTTCTTATATTCTCCTATATCAATTGTAAAATGAAATGGGCGATTCACTAAATTCTGAACCATTTGCTTAGTAATTGTAGTTATTGCATCTAACGTTCTACCATTTTTTCCTATTAGAATAGAATTATGATCGGAGTAAATCGTAAATAATACTGTATCCTCTCTTTTTTTTACTTCTAGATTAGAACTTAATCCCATATTTTCGATTAACTGTTTTAAAAATTTTTTTACATAAGTAATTAAATCATCTCGACAAATGACTTCGATTTCGACTTTTTTTCCAAAAAGTCCAGTTTTTGTTTCTAGTTCACGAATATAGAGATTATTTTCTGTTTCTTGAAGGGACAACTTAGCCTGATTAATAGCCTCTTCTTTCGTTCTACCAGTATATTTACTTTTTTCGATCATTTCTAGCATACTTCTTTACTCCTTTTTACAATTAAATTCTGCGCTATAGTAAAGGCATTTGTCGTAATCCAGTAAACGCATAAAGCTGCTGGCATAAAGAATCCCATTACGACAATCATACCTGTCATAATATTAGTCATATTTTTCATTGGGTCATCTTGCGTTTGAGCAGTTGTTTTGTTTAAGTTAAAGGAGAAGTAAGTAGTTACTCCTACAAGAATAATTAATATTATATAAGCAATATTGCCATTCGTAAACAATCCAACTGATGGGGTTGTTCCTAATTGTAGAGTTAAGAAAGTCTCTTCAAATAAAGCTGGCACACGATTTATTGCTTCTAAAAAAGCAATGAACAATGGAAGTTGAATAAACGAATATAGACATCCAGAAATTGGATTAATATTATATTTTTTATAAATCATTGTCATCTCTTGACTCTTTCTCATCAAAGAGTCCTGATCTGTTTTATCTTTATATTTTTTTTCTAAGCGATCAAGATCGGGTTTTGCTTTTTTAATGAGTTCTGATTGCATCGCTGTTTTTTTCGTAACAGGGTATAAAATCAACCTCAAAGCCAAACTAGTTAAAATTAAAGCAAGTCCCGCACTTTTTACAAACTTCATAATGAACAGGATGATAAACGCTAAGGGTTTAACAAATAATGAAGTCCACAAGCCATCATAGCCTCCACTCGTTATACTAAATTCACTACATTTGGGTAATGCCGCAAGATCTACGCCGTTCTCTTCATAAGCCTTTATTGTTTCTTCATTAGTCGGTTTACATAATATATTTGCCGTTAAACTTTGACCGGTTTCTGGATTCTTTACTACTTTTTTATCTTCTGTTTTCAAAGTAGTTGTACATCCAGTAAGTAAAAGAACAGCTACAAGTAAAATGATTAATTTATTTTTATATTTCATAGACACTCCTTATCTGGGTTCTTTATTTACTTTTTCGAATAATTGCAAAAAACTATCTTCTAATTCTTGAAAATCTAAATCATGACAGTTCTTTCTTAATATTATAATATAATCTCGATGATTTTGGTATAGTTTTTTATATTTATCAATAATACTTCTTAATCTTCTCTTCCATTTATTTCTGGTTACTGCATTACCAATCTTTTTTCCTACCGAGATGCCAAACCGGTTAGTATTAACAGAATTTTCTATATAATATATGATTAAATAACGATTTTTCTGACAATTTCCCTGCTCGATTATTTTTTGAAAATCCCTATTTTCTTTTACAACTTCATATTTTCTCATTTTTAACCCTACTCTCTATATAAGAATAAGAACAAAAAACCACTGTAAACAGTGGCATTTACTTTGATAATCTTTTACGACCTTTCGCTCTACGATTATTTAAAACTTTAGATTTTACACGAGCAAAAAATCCATGTTTCTTTTTCATTTTTCTATTATTAGGTTGATAAGTTCTCTTCATAATTCCACCTCCAGACATAAAATCTACATTAGTATAATAAAATTAACCTATTTTGTCAACCAATATCAAAAATTAATTTATTTTTCCTAATTATCCACAGTTTCCACAGGGTGTTGATAACTTTTTCCACTATGTGAATTATATTTTTTTCAAAATTGTGGAAAAATCGCAATTTCTTTTTTATTTTCTCAGAAAAAATTGTGGATAAAACTGTGAATTACTTGTGGATTAGCTGTGGATTTAAATTTTTTTAAAATTGGTAGTTTATTTTTCCACAGATTTAAGTTACAATATTTCTTGCAATTTGTTAGAAGTAGGAGGAGCAGTATGAATGTTAAAATGATTTGGTCAAACTTTTTAAATAGTATTCAAAACGAAATGACTCCTCTTTCTTATAATACTTGGTTTAAGGATACTGAACTTTATGAATATAAAGACGGAGTAGCTAAAATTATTGTACCAATGGGGATGTTTAAAAGACATTTAGCTACTAAATACTATGATTTGATTGTAAATACCTTGAGTGAAATTATTGGGGATAATGTAGATATTCAGTTTTATCTAAAAGAAGAATTAGAAGAAGAAAAACCTCCGGAACCAAAACCAATAGAAAATAAGGGGGTATCTCCTGGAGAAAAGCCAGAAAGACGACATCAATCAAATTTAAATCCTAATTATACATTCGATAATTTTATTGTAGGAAATAGTAATAAGTTTGCTCAAGCAGCGGCAATGGATGTCGCGGAGAATCCTGGAAATATATATAATCCTTTATTTATCTACGGAAATAGTGGGTTAGGGAAAACTCACCTGATGCATGCAATTGGAAATTATATCGAACAACATTCTAATAAAAAAGTATTATATGTACCAAGTGATCAATTTATTAATGATTTTTTAGGAATTAATAAAAAAGATGAATTTGGGCAAAACTTCGATTATGTCAGTTATTTTAAAGATAAATATCGAAATATTGATGTACTAATCATCGATGATATTCAGTTTTTCCAAGGAGCCACCCAAACACAAAATGAATTTTTCCACACTTTTACTACTTTATATAATGAAAATAAACAAATTATTATTTCTTCAGACCGGTCTCCGGATGATTTAAAATTATTAGAAGATAGACTTAGAACTAGATTTTGTTGGGGCTTAACAGCAGATATTTATCCACCAGACTTTGAACTTAGGGTAGCGATAATTAAAAAGAAAATCATTGGTGATTCGATTGATAAGAATATTCCCGATGATGTAATAGACTATATTGCTTCTAATGTAGGAAGTGACGTTAGACATCTAGAGGGCTCTATTACCAGACTACTAGCTTATTCTACGATCATGGGTGGGGCTGATATTACCTTAGATCTGGCAATAGAAGTATTAAAAGACTATGTAAATAAAGGATATAGTGAGAAAAATAACATCAACCGAATCCAAAGAATTGTTGCAGAACACTTCCAGATATCGGTCGATGATATGAAAAGCAAAAAGAGAAGCGCCAATCTCGCATTTCCACGCCAAGTGGCGATGTATCTTTGTAGAAAGCTTACCAACGAGTCCTTTCCAAAAATTGGTATAGAATTTGGGGGAAAAGATCATTCTACAGTAATGCACTCTGTAGAAAAAGTAGAAAAAGAGATGCAAACTAATCAAGAACTTGCGAATATTATTGAAAAATTGAAGAAAGAAATTGTATAACTATTGAAAACTTTTTTTTATCAACATGATTATCCACAGGTGGAAAAATAAAAAAAACGTGTTATAATATAGAAAAAAACAAGTTATCCACAGTTTCCACAGTAATAATAATAATAAATATATAAGAAAGAAGGAATATACATGAAATTAAAAATCAAAAAAGAACTATTATTAGATGGATTAAGTAAAGTATCAAAAGCGATATCTACAAAAAATTTAGTTCCTGTTTTAGCAGGAATTAAATTTGAACTTGAAGATAAAGGATTAACTTTAACTGCTAGTGATAATGATATTACTATTCAAGTATTCTTAGAAAAAAACGATGATATGTTAATTGAATCTACAGGAAGTATTATTATTCAAGGAAAATATATATTAGATATTGTTAGAAAATTACCTGATGAATATATTAATATAGAAGTTGTGGATGAATTAAAGATAATTATTTATACTGAAAATAGTGAATTTAATTTAAATGGAATTAGTAAAAATGAATATCCTAATATAAATTTAGAAAAGAGTAAGAATCCCATTCTTATTTCTTCTAAAGTATTTGCTAGTATAATTAATCAAACATCATTTGCTTCTAGCAACGATGAATCTAGACCAATTTTAACGGGTATTAACTTTAAAATTATGGGAAATTTACTAGAATGTAACTCTACAGATTCTTATCGATTAGCAAGAAAAGTAATTCCGTTAAATGAAGTAGTAGAAGAAAACTATAATATTGTTATTCCTAGTAAAAATTTATTAGAATTCATTAAAATTATGGATGATAGTGATGATAATATTGCATTACATGTATTTAGTAATAAAGTTTTGATTCAATATCAGAATTTATTATTCCAATCTCGTTTAATTAGCGGTACTTATCCTAATACGGCTAATTTATTACCTGATGAATTCTTATTATCCATAAAAACTAAGATAAATGAATTATATAATGTAATCGATCGTGCTAGTATTTTGACGAGCGATAAAGAAAAAAATATTGTTACATTCGAAATTGATGGAAATAAGCTTTTGGTTAAAAGTAGTAGTGCTGAGATAGGTAGAGTAGAGGAGAAAATGATTATTGAGAAAAATAATGAGGAAAATTTGAAAATTTCTTTTGTCGCAAAATATATGATGGATGCATTAAAATCGTTTGAAGATGAAGAAGTGGAAATTTCTTTTGTTGGAGAAATTAAACCAATTATTTTAAAATCTCAAAAGGATGAAGGTTTAGTACAATTAGTATTACCAATTCGTACTTATTAAAAAGAAAACTAGTTTTTTTGACTATTTTCTTTTTTTTCGACTTTTTTCGCCCATCAAAGCTGTTAGAGTAGGGGACATTCGTCTGTTTATGGACAAGTGATAGGGGGAAATTATATGGATAAGTATGAAGTAAATCCGGAAACGATGGCAGTTATTGGTATGGAGCCAAATAAAACGAAGATTATGGAGTATCAAACGGATAGTATTTTAGAAGAAAGTGCTTATGAGGTAATGGACTATAGTTGTTGCTATTTTGGAAGTAGTTATCAAGGAAGAGCCGAAGGGAGCAAAAAAATGTTAGGTTTTAATTATAAGTTACCAATTATTGTTGAGGAAACGAGGGGAATTATCTTTTTCCCAACTACTTCGCCTAGTTCATATGATTGTATTTGGCTTTCGTTACATTCTATTGATCGAGTAGTTGGCGATTCTAAAGGAACAAAAGTGATTTTTAAAAATGGGAAGGAACTTGTGATTCCTATTTCTAAACTTTCTTTAGAAAATCAAATTTTAAGAGCCTGTCGTTTACAGTGTTTATTAGATTCTAGAAAAGTGGAAAAAAGTTGAGGCTTTTTCCTTTTTTTTGTGGTTTTAACCGACTACTCGTGGTATAATATATGTGCAAGTATGGGAGTACTAGTTTTGAAAAAAGGTGATTATAGATGATTTTAGGGTGTAATTTATGTATTTATCCAAAATTGAATTAACCAATTATCGTAATTATTCTAAATTGAAAATAAAACTAGATCCTAATATAAATATTTTCATAGGAAATAACGCCCAAGGAAAGACAAATATTTTAGAGAGTATATATGTACTTGCTTTAACCAAATCGCATCGTTATGGGGTAGAAAATAACCTAATCAGAAAGGATATGCTTGCTTGTCGAATTAAAGGAACCGTAAAAGACGGTAAAAAAGTAAAAGATTTGCAATTTGTTTTAACCAATAAATCAGAAAAAACAGTAATGGTTAATGATAAAGAGGTTAAAAAAATCTCTGATTATATTTTTAATATGAAAGTGATTATGTTTTGTCCAGATGATTTAGAGATGATAAAAGGAACCCCTGCTTTTCGAAGAAATTTCATGAATATTGAGATTAGTCAATTAATTCAGTTTTATGTTCAATATTTAAATGAATATAATAAAATTTTAAAAAATAGAAATGAATATCTTAAACTGTTAAATGTGAATCAATATACGGATTTGCGCTATTTAGATATTTTAAATGATAAATTAATAGAGAAAGCGGTTTTTATTTATACCTGTAGGAAACAGTATATGGATTCAATTAATGCGATTATTGGTGATATTTATGAAAAAATTTCTGGTTTAAAAGGTTTATCTGTTCAATATGAAAATAATATTGATTTGATGAGTTATAGTGAAGAAGAAATCAGAGATAAATTTCTAGAAAAGCTGAAAAAAAATCATAAACGAGAATTATTACAAGGTACAACATTATATGGACCTCACCGCGATGATTTTACATTTCTTCTTTTAGAAGATGATCTTAAAGTATATGGATCAGAGGGTCAGAAGCGTTTAGCGATTATTGCGTTTAAGTTAGCTGAAGTTCAAGTCTTTTATCAGATTACGAATACGATGCCTATATTATTGCTAGATGATATTTTTAGCGAGTTAGATGTAAAAAAAAGAAATCGTTTGATTGCTTGTTTACCAACTGAAATTCAAATTGTGATAACGACTACTGATTTAAAGAATATTAATCGAAAATTGGTTAAAAATGCTAAAATATTTGTTGTTGATCAGGGCAAAATTACAGAGAAAGTAGGGGATAAGAATGGAAATGGAAGAAAAGGTAGAAGGAACATATGATTCTTCTTCAATTCAGGTATTAGAGGGATTAGAGGCAGTTAGAAAACGTCCTGGTATGTACATTGGTACTACTAGTTCTAGAGGGCTTCACCATCTTGTATGGGAAATTGTAGATAATTCTATAGATGAAGCTTTAGCCGGTTATTGTGATGATATTGAGGTAATCGTTGGAAAAGAAAATACGATTACAGTTAGGGATGATGGAAGAGGGGTTCCTGTTGGTATCCATCCTAAGACTGGTAAGTCTACAGTAGAGACTATCTATACAGTGCTTCATGCAGGTGGAAAATTTGGTGGTGGAGGCTATAAAGTATCTGGTGGTTTACATGGTGTAGGTGCAAGTGTTGTTAATGCTTTATCAGAATGGCTAGAAGTAAGAGTTTACAAAGAAGGAAATGTATATTTTCAACGATTTGTAAATGGTGGGCATCCTGAAGCAGACCTTGCAATAATCGATCAATGTTCAGAGGATCGTACTGGTACTACAGTAACTTTTAAGCCAGATCCAGAAATTTTTACGGAAACAACAGTCTTTGATTATGAAATATTAAAAAACCGCTTAAGAGAGCTTGCTTTTTTAAATAAAGGACTTCGAATTATTTTAATAGATGAACGTGAAGACGGAAAGCGTGATGAGTTTTTATATGAGGGTGGAATTCGTGAATATGTTCATATGTTAAATGAGAATAAATCTCCTATTCATAATACAATTGTCGATGTTAGCGGTCGCGATAAGGATATTTCATTAGAGGTTGCTTTTCAGTATAATGAAAGCTATAATTCTAGTATTTATTCGTTTGTTAACAATATTAACACCCCTGAAGGTGGTACTCATGAAGATGGAGTTAGAAGAGCTCTTACTAGGGTATTAAACAAATATGCTACTAATGCAGGATTACTAAAGTCGAATGATGAACCGTTAACCGGCGATGATGTTCGTGAAGGTTTGACAATGATTATTTCGTGTAAGCATCCTGATCCTCAATTTGAAGGACAAACTAAGACAAAATTAGGTAATGCTGAGGTTAGAGGAATCGCTGATAAGATTTTTTCTGAAACTTTGGAACGCTTTTTATTAGAAAATCCAGATGAAGCAAAAATCATTATTGATAAGGCAATGACCGCTGCTCGCGCTAGAGTAGCTGCTAAGAAAGCTCGGGAATTAACGAGAAGAAAAGGCGATTTAGATGTTACTAATTTTTATGGTAAACTATCTGATTGTAAGAGCAAAGATGCTTCAGTTAGTGAAATTTTTCTTGTAGAGGGAGATTCAGCAGGCGGTTCAGCAATTAAAGGAAGAGATAGTATGACTCAAGCAGTATTACCTCTTCGAGGAAAAATTTTAAATGTTGAGAAGGCTAGGTTAGATCGCGCTTTATCTAATGAAGAAATTAGAACAATTATTACAGCGTTTGGAACCGGAATTGGTGAGGAATTTGATATTTCTAAGTTGCGCTATCATAAAATTATTATTATGACTGATGCTGATGTCGATGGAAGTCATATTCGAGTATTGCTTTTGACGTTATTTTATCGCTTTTTTAGGCCAATCGTTGATGCCGGTCATGTTTATGCTGCACAACCTCCTCTTTATCGTATTACACATGGTAAAACGAGAAAGTATGTATTAGACGATGCTGAGCGTGATGAATATCTTGCTACCTTAGGACCTAATGTTAAATATGAAATTGCCAGAATGAAAGGTTTAGGCGAGATGGATGCAGAAGAGTTAAGTGAAACAACTATGGATATTAATAAGCGTGTTTTACGTAAGATTACAGTTGAAGATGCTGTTCAGGCTGATGAAGTATTTTCTAAATTAATGGGAGAAGATGTAGAGCCTCGTAGAAACTTCATTGAAACTAATGCAACTTACGTTCAGAATTTGGATATTTAGGAGGTTTATTAAATGGATAGATTAGAACATAATAATATTGTAAAAGAAGTACAAGATTCTTTCTTGGATTATTCAATGAGTGTTATCACTGCTCGTGCTATTCCTGATCTTCGAGACGGATTGAAGCCTGTTCATCGTCGGATTTTATATTCGATGTATGAGTCTGGCTATACTCCAGATAAACCTCATAAAAAAAGTGCTAAAACTGTTGGTGAGGTTATGGGAAATTATCATCCACATGGGGATTCATCGATTTATGAAGCAATGGTAAGGATGGCTCAAGATTTTTCTTATCGTTATATGTTGATTGACGGTCACGGTAACTTTGGTAATATTGAGGGTTATGGTGCCGCCGCAATGCGATATACGGAGTCTAGATTATCAAAAATTTCTTTGGAGTTACTTAGAAATATTAATAAGAATACAGTAGATTTTATTCCTAACTTTGACGAATCAACAAAAGAACCGGTAGTTTTACCTTCTAGATTTCCTAATATTTTGGTAAATGGTACTACGGGTATTGCTGTTGGTATGGCTACTAATATTCCTCCTCATAATTTGGGAGAGGTTATTGATGGTTGTGTAGCCTATATTGATAATCCTGATATTGAACTAAATGAGTTAATGCAGTATGTAAAAGGTCCTGATTTTCCTACTGGTGCTACAATATTAGGAAATAGTGGTATTCGAAAAGCTTATGAAACTGGTCGTGGCACTATTACTATTCGCAGTAAAGCTCATATTGAGGAAAAAAATGGAAAACAATATATTATTATTGAAGAAGTTCCTTATGGTATTAATACGCTAGATTTAAAAAATAAAGTAGCTGAGCTTGTTCACAATAAGACAATAGAAGGAATTTCTGATTATCATTCTGATTTAAAAGATGGTATTAAGATTACAATTACGCTGAAGAAGGATGCTAATGCCCAAGTTGTTTTGAATAAATTATACAAGCATACAAGCCTTCAAGTTAGTTACGGTATTATTTTTCTTATGCTTGATCAAGGTGTTCCTAAGACTTTAGGATTAAAGGATATTATCGCCAAATATATTGATTTTCAAAGGGAAGTTATTATTAGAAGAACCAGATTTGATTTGGATAATGCTGAAAAGCGGGTTCATATTTTAGAGGGCTTAAAAATTGCACTTGATAATATTGATGAAATTATTCAATTGATTAAAGCGGCCAATTCAGACGATGAAGCACGAACTGGTTTAATGTCAAAGTTTGGTTTATCTGAAGTCCAAGCTAATGCTATTTTGGAAATGAAATTAAGGAGATTAACTGGATTAGAGAGAGAAAAAATCGAAAATGAATTAGCTGATTTATTGAAACTAATAGGAGAATTAAGATTGATTTTGAGTAGTGATGAGAAGATATTAGACGTAATTAAAAATGAGCTATTGGAAATCAAGGATAAATATGGCGATGAACGTCGAACGACAATTGATATGACTGCTATTGAATATATTGAAGATGAGTCTTTAATTCCGGTAGAACAAACATTAATTACTCTAACAAATAAGGGATATATTAAGCGTATGCCTGTTGATGCTTATCGTACACAAAATCGTGGTGGTGTCGGTATTAAAGGAATGACTACTAATGAAGAGGATTTTGTGGAGAAAATGCTTAATATGAGTACTCATGATTATATTTTGTTCTTTACTAATAAGGGTAAGGTTTATCGAATGAAAGGTTATGAAATTCCTGAGTATAGTCGTCAAAGTAAGGGGTTACCTGTTATTAATTTACTTCCACTTGAAAAAGAAGAATACATTAGTTCTGTAGTTACTCTATCTTCTGACGAACATTCGTTCAATTATTTACTATTTATTACTAGAAACGGTTTGGTAAAACGTACTAATTTATCAGAATTTGATAATATTAGATCGAGTGGTAAATTAGCGATAACGTTGAAAGATGATGATGAGTTAATTTCAGTTCGTAAAACAACTGGTGAGAATGAAGTATTAATAGGCGCATCGAACGGACGTATGGTCAGATTTAATGAAAAGGAAATTCGTGTGATGGGTAGAACTGCTTCAGGAGTTAAAGGAATGGAATTAGATGGTGCGATCGCTGTTGGCGGCGAGGTTGTGGATAATTCTCATAAGATTTTAGTCGTAACTGTTAATGGTTATGGTAAAAAGACTGAGGTTAATGAATATAGACTAACTCATCGTGGTAGTAAAGGGGTTATGGCCCTACATATAACTGAGAAAAACGGAAATATGGTTTCATTAAAAGCTGTCACTGATGCAGATGATTTAATTATTATTACAGATAATGGTATTATTATGAGAATGCCTATGGATCAAATCTCTACACTTAAGAGAGCTACTCAAGGAGTAAGATTAATTCATTTGAAAGACGATCAGCGCGTCGCTACCGTATCAGTAATTGATAGTACTCATGATGAAGTAGAGGAAGAGCAAATAGAGAATTAAAGTTTTATAATGTTTCACGTGAAACATAGGTCTATTAAATTATAATAGGTCTATGTTTTTTTTATGTTCCACGTGGAACATTTGGTAATTTATTTTTAAACATTAATAAATATTTTAATGAAATTTTAAAGCTATTTTACTGTTAATTATAATATGGATAAGATCTAGATTTTGAAAGAAATTGTTCACAATGTTTCACGTGAAACATTGAAAGAGTAGTAGTTTAAATTATTGATAAAGTTTTCTGTGTTTTAATTAAATAAGTAGTTCTAGTTATTTATGAAAAACTATTGAATGAATGAGAAGAAAATGATAGAAAATTATTTCCCGGGAAATAATTTATACACAATGTTTCACGTGGAACATTGGAAGGTAGAACTTTCTTTTTTAAGATATTGAATAACGATATATACCTATCTTTAATATAATTTTAAGAAATATGATTATGTGTTAGTTAGTTTATCATGTAGATAGAATCTAAATTTTGAAAGGAATTGTTCACAATGTTTCACGTGGAACATTAAAAGTGTAGTAGTTTAAATTATTGATAAAGTTTTCTGTGTTTTAATTAAATAAGTAATTCTAGTTATTTATGAAAACGATTGAATGAATGAGAAGAAAATGATAAAAAATTATTTCCCGGGAAATAATTTATACACAATGTTCCACGTGAAACATTAATGGGTAGATCTATTTTTTTGTTGAGAATGAAAGATTGTTTGTACTCATTTTAATATAATTTTAAGAGATATGATTATGCGTTAGTTAGTTTATAATAAATTTAAACATACAGTGCATGTTTAAATTCTAGGGCATTTCCCCGCTGCTTGCAGCGTATGGCCGAACGTAGTATGATAAATACGGAGTGAGGGCGATGCCTATGAGTGAAAGTGAATTTTT
>DVKF01000029.1 GCA_018716115.1 Candidatus Alloscybalousia intestinigallinarum | reverse complement strand
ACGAAACGGTAATAAAAGAGTACGTGAAAAATCAAGGTAAACAAGTTACGGAATATAAGCAGTTGCATTTAGTGTTGAGTAGCATCGCTGGAAAAGATACCCCGTAGCTTGCTGCGGGGAGTTTCATTAGTTTAACTCCAGTAATGAAGAAAAATTTCGGTACTTTGTTGACTGCTGCTAAGGAAATGAAGAAATATCATTTTATCTTTATCGATACACCAGATGATATGAAGAAACTTTCTTTTGAAACTTGGTATAGAGAACATATTGCGACAGATAACGGGTTATGGATCGGTTCAGGTATTACGAATCAATTATTAATTAGGGTAAATCGGACAACGAAAGATATGAAAGAAGAGATTACTTCCTCTTTTGGTTTCTATGTGAAAAAGGGTGTTCCTAAATTTATTAAATTACTAGAAGCAGATGATCAAAGTAAAGGAGGTACTCATCATGAAGAATAAAATTTTACTTCTTGTTGATGTTCCAGAAATTGAGAAACGCTATGAAGTTTTTGTACCGATCAATAAGCGAATAGGTAGTGTTATTTTGTTGCTTACTAAAGCGGTTAACGAACTTAGTGATGGAGCTTATCCGTTAAAAAATAATGCCGTTTTGTATAATAGTAGTGATGGAAGCAATTATGAAATCGATGTTTTAGTTAAAGATACCAATTTAGAAAATGGGTCAGTAGTTATTTTATTATAGGGGATGGTTTTATGGAATTACGAGTAAAAACAAAGGAGTTGAAGAGTGCATCTGATGACATTATCCAAAATGCGAAAAATTATCAAGAAGAATTAAATACGATTTATCGGTTAATTTATACTATTCCTGAATATTGGCATGGGTTAAGTGATTATCAAGTGTTTCTCACTCGAGTTAATGAAAAAAAGATGGATATGATAAAAGTTGGGATGATTCTAGAACAATATGGTCAATTATTGGCCGATGTTTCTAGTAATACGACAGCTTTAAGTTTAGAAATTAAACAAATATTGGATAAAGGGTAGGTGAAGAGTTATGGCTAATTATTTTAGAGTTGATGTCGATTTATTAAAAAGTAATATCGATTCTATCTTTTTACCTACGGTGGTTGAAAAAACAGATGCCGTATTATCAGAGTTTCAGTCTTCGACTTTATATTCGGTACTTTCTACGGTTGGAAAACACCAGATTTCTACTTTTACGAAGAATACAGAAAATTTGTTTGTCAATGCAAAACTTTCTATGCATCAAATTTTATCTTTTATACAGGAAACGGAAAATAATTATCGTAATTTAGACTCTTTTCTTGCTACTCATATTGGTATGACTACTAGTTCTTTAGCTAACGAAGTCATTGGAAGAATGGAATCGCTTGATGATATTTCTCCGACATATGATTTACCTAACGAATTGTCTACTTTAGATTATGAAGCTACTTTTCAAGAAGTGTCTATTCCTTTGGTGGTAGAATCGAATTCATCCACAACTGAAGATGTTTCTGATGAAATTGTATGAGGTTTCACTGATGAAAATGGGTATTAATGGTGGTGTTCTATGCAAAAAATAAAAATTACTTGTTCATCGCTTACTAGTTTAGCAGAAGAAGTTTCTTTTTTAGGTGATGAATTAAATACAAAATATCTAGAACTTGAAGAGTTATTTGACAGTTTAAACTTAAATAAAATTTGGTGTGGCTATGGTGAAGTTGCTTATGATACGCTCAGTAAAGATAAGTATTTGATGGCTTTAAAAAAGGTAAATGAAGCGGTATTTGATTATGCTAAATTTTTAAAAAATACAGCCCAAGCTAAAGCAAATTTAGAGACTGATATGAGTAGTCAGAAGATTACGATTTACTAGAGGTGATATAAATATGGATATAGAGGAAATTGATACAGTATTATTAAAAGATACTCGTGAAGCTTTGGTTAAAAAACTAGGCGAGATTAATGAATTATTAGCATCAATTCAGTTAAAACTTTCTCAAATAGATGTTGTGGATAATGAAGTCTGGTCTAGTCCTGCTTCTCAGACTGTTTATGATTATTTTGATAAAGATTATCAACATTATCAAGAACTTAGTGAACGATTTTTTGCTTTTGTGCAGTTTTTGGAATCTGTAGAAAATCAATATGATAAATTAGATGCTAGTATAAAAAAAGAACTTTCTAATATAGAAAGTGTCAGTTTGTAAGGAGGATATAGTGAACGAGAGTTTTGAAGAAATTCAGCTATCTCCTTCCGTAGTTGATTCATTTGTAGAAAAAGTGAAGGGTATTCAAACGAATTTGGCTTCTTCTAAGCAAGAGTTTGCTTCTTCTTGGGAAGGAAGTACAAGAGTTCATTTAGATGAAGCAATTACATTAGAGGATACTAAATTAGAAGAGTTATTAGCTAGGCTAGCCTCTATGAAAAATTTACTTAGTCTGATTGAACAGCATAATGCTACTAGAAAGCGACGAGAGCAGTTATATGCGGATATTCGAAATTTAGAAGGACAACTTTATTATACCGTTTATGATGAAGAAACAGGAGAGTCTCATCAGGAAGAACGTCCTGGCATAAGAGATAGTATTAATAGAAAGAGGGGTGAGGTTGAAGAAGCTAATCGGTTGCTTGACCAATTGGTTCAAGAAATCGATCAGGTTACTTCAAGTTAATATGAGTGATGGTAAAGAATCAATTCAATATCAGGGAATTGAAACGATTGGTTCTAAGCTATTGGAATCATCAGAAAAGTTAGATACCTATCTAAAAGCAATCAGTCAGAAAATGAAATATATTTTTGAAGAAGAAATTATGGTAGGTGATAGTGCGAAAGCCATTTATGAACAGTTTCAAGAATTGGAAGGGTATTTTCCTTCTTATGTCAAAGAAATACAAAATTATTCAAAGATGATGGTAGATACAGTAGCTTCTTATCAGGAAAGTGATGAGAAAATTAGTAATGTGACTAAGGAAATAGATACATTAGATAATGTAGGAGAAATTGGAAAGGATTAGGTGATAATAGTGAAAAAAAATAGTGGATTTACATTAATTGAATTATTAGCCGTAATTGTTATACTTGCCGTTTTGTTAGGAATTGCGGTACCGATGGTATCAGGATATATGACCAATTCTAAAAGGGAAACTTATATTGATTCAATAAAATTGTATATTGATGATGTTAAAGCTAAACAAGCAACTAGGGAGTATATATTTACTAATCCTGATGTAACATATTATATTGCTTTTGAAAATATTGATACTGATAGAAAGAAAGCTAGTCCATTTGCGGATTGGGAGGAAGGCTATGTTATAGTAGTTTACGATAAGGAGAGTAAAACTTACGATTACTATATTACTGCTGTAGATGAAGCGGGTTATAAGGTAGATATAACAGAAGAAACTGAACTAGATAAAGATTTAGTAGTTAAAACTGATGATTCTTCACTTTCGGTAGGAACGTCAATTGGAGATAGAAGTCGTATTATTTTATATGATAAAAATGGTGAAAAAAAAGAAATAACACCAAGTTCTTAAATGAAAAAGAGAAAAATATTAATAACTTCTAATTGGGCTTTGACACTTGATTAGAAGTTTTTTTATATAAAGTGTTTCATTTTGTTACTTGGTAAAAATTCTTACCAAGCAGGTGTTGTTGATTATATAAAGAAACACAATTTCTAGATTAAAAAGTATGTTTTTGTCTTGGCTGGATAAAAAAACTCAAAAGTTTTACGAAAGAAGCCAATAGAGGTCATATATTTATTGGTTGGTTAAAAAGTAGGTAAAATAAAGTTCTTTTCATTTAATTGGAAATAAAAAAACGAGTATCTTGGTGATATTCGTTTTATTTTTGTTTTGGATTATTGTCCAACATTTCCTGAACTTTCAAGAGCAGCTAATTGTTCTTCAAGGGAAGCTTGCGCTTGAGTAATCTGTGTATCTGTTTCTTCATAATTTGTAACTACAGTTTGATCTAGGAAGTTCGCAAATTTATTAATTGCTTCAATAAATTTAGGGGTATTGGCATTAAATGTTTCTGCTTTATCGTAGAAACTTTGACTTCCGGCTACTGTTTTAAATTCTTGGTTAGATTCCAAATTCTGAATTCTTGTCATCATTGCTGATATTTGATCTTGAAGCTGTGTTGCATAATCTCTTAGACTGGTGGCAGCTGCTTGAATCTCTGCTACTGATAGTTTTAATTGTCCATTCATTTTTTTATCTCCTTTCTTTAGCTTGCTAGGTTGCTTTCCGCAGCTCTTCTTCTTGCTTCTTCTCTTTCTTGCATGATTTTAGCAATCTGAATCAACGTATTTCCGATAGTTTTTCCACTTTGCACTAGTTTATTCATATCTGTTCTATATGCAAGAAGTGCATTTACATAAGCATCGGCATCACTACCAGTCCAGCTTGCACGGATGTTTTCGGCTAACCCCATAATGCTATTTACCGTTTCGTTGATGTTTTCTGTATCTGTGTTTACGATTGTAGTACCCACTTCATTAACTGTACTACTGGAAAATTGATAATCCATAGTTTTTCTTCCTTTCTTTTTTCTTGGATAAAGCACACTTTATCTTAAGTTCATTATATAATTTTGTTTCTTTCCTCGTCAAGAAAGTTTGACTATTGTTGACAGTTTTTCTTCTTTAACCAATTATTTTCTTCTTGAATATATTATGGTAGTAGGGAGTTGAGTACTTTGAGACTTAGTCAATTAAATGTTGGAGAAAAGTGCGTTGTTTCTTCATTAAAAAATACAGGTACGATTAGACGACGATTATTAGATATAGGATTATTGCCTGGTACAGAAGTAGAGTGTTTATTTACTAGTCCCTTTGGTGATCCTATTGCCTATCGCATCAGGCAAGCAATTGTAGCCATTAGAAAAAGTGATGCTAAGGATATTTTGGTGGAGGAAGAGTATGAAAAAGATAGCGTTAGCCGGTAATCCTAATGTAGGAAAGAGTACTCTTTTTAATCAATTGACTGGTATGCATCAACATACAGGAAATTGGCCGGGGAAGACGGTAAGTAACGCGGTAGGTAGTTTTTCCTATCGTAAAGAGAATTATTTACTTTATGATTTACCAGGCACGTATTCTTTGATTTCTCATTCGGAAGAAGAAACAGTCGCGCGAGATTTTCTTTGTTTTCAAGAATATGACATGGTTGTTGTTGTTTGTGATGCGTTATGCTTAGAGAGAAATTTAAATTTAGTATTACAGATATTAGAAATTACTTCACAAGTAATCGTTTGCGTTAATTTGTTGGATGAAGCAAAAAAGAAGGGGGTAGAACTCGACTTAGAATTGTTGGCTAAACGATTAGGAGTTCCGGTTGTTGGTACTGTTGCACGCAGTAAAAAGGGACTTTCTCAGTTGCTTTCGGAGATTTCTCGTATGCAGGAAGTACATCAGGTGAGTAAAGTTCGTTATTCTAAAGAGATAGAGAATGGAATCTTAGAACTTGAACAATTATTTCAAGAATATGAGATTAAAAATCTTAATCCCAGATGGTTAGCTTTGAAGTTAATTGATTATGATCCTATTCTTTTACAGCAAGTTGATCAATATCTTGGTTTTTCGTTTAGTAAGATTAATCGGTTTTTAGAAATTAGAGATTGTGTTGCGACTCATTTTCAGAAAACAGAAATTAAGGATAGTATTGTTAGTTCAATTATGAGAAAAGCAGAAGAGGTCAGTGATGGGGTGATTTTTTGTCAGGAAAATAAGAGAAAACGTGTGTCTTTACGCTTAGATCGCTTAGTGACTAGTCGTTTTATGGGAATTTTATTGATGATGTTGTTATTTATGGTAGTATTTTGGCTAACGATCATCGGTAGTAATTATCCTTCTAATTTGTTGTATGATTTGTTGTTTCGTGTTGAAGAGCCACTTTGTTCTTTTTTTCAGTTCTTACATTTTCCGAATTTTTTCATTCAGATGTTGGTATTTGGAATGTACCGGACGCTTGCGTGGGTAGTGTCGGTAATGTTACCACCTATGGCAATATTTTTTCCTTTATTTACTTTGTTAGAGGATTCTGGTTATTTACCACGAGTAGCTTTTAATTTAGATAAGTGTTTTCAAAAATGTAAGGCATGCGGAAAACAAGCATTAAGTATGTGTATGGGATTTGGATGTAATGCCGCAGGAGTAGTCGGATGCCGAATTATTGATTCTCCTAGGGAACGATTGATTGCGATTCTTACTAATAATTTTGTTCCTTGTAATGGGCGTTTTCCGATGATTATGACGATAATTGCGATGTTTTTTGTCGGCTTTCAGTTACAGGGATTCTCTTCTTTACTTGAAGTGGGGTTTCTAACTTTAGTTATTTTACTTGGTATTTTTATGACATTCTTTGTTTCATGGCTTTTATCTAAAACCTTATTGAAAGGTATTCCCAGTTCTTTTACTTTAGAATTACCACCTTATCGAAAACCCCAATTTTTTCGGGTTATTATTCGTAGTATTTTCGATAAAACATTACATGTGTTAGGAAGAGCAATTTTAGTTTCTATTCCAGCAGGAATCATTATTTGGTTATTAGCGAATACCTTAATTGGTGGAAATAGCTTGCTTCATTATATCAGTAGTTTTTTAGATCCGTTTGGGCGGTTGATTGGGTTAGACGGAGTAATTTTAACGGCGTTTTTACTTGGCTTTCCGGCTAACGAGATTGTGATTCCTATTATGATTATGGCGTATATGTCTTTAGGAAATATGGTAGATTTTGCGGATATTAACGAATTAAAAAATTTGTTAGTTACTCACGGCTGGACAGTACTTACAGCGCTTAATACAATTATATTTTCTCTAATGCATTTTCCATGTTCGACAACTTGTCTTACGATTCATAAAGAGACAAATAGTTGGAAATGGACTTTACTTGCTTTTTTAATTCCTACTGTATGTGGAATTGTTCTTTGCTTAATCACTTCTACCGTTTGGCGAATTGTTCAGTTATTTATATAAAAATATAAGGCTCTTTTAGGAGCTTTTTTTCATTGCGTGTATTATTCGACAAAATTTTTATTTTATTTTTTGTATTCTATTATCAGGTGAGGCGGATGAAAGCAAATTTATTGATTTCAGTTTGTTGTGCTTTGTTACTGGGTTATTTATGTGCGAACTTTCTTTTTAGTAGTTATCAAAAGACAAGTACGACTTTTGGAAGGGAAAATAAAGTCTTTTTTTTACAGTATGGGGCTTATCAACGAGAAATGCCTACAGATATTCAAGCAGATCCTCATATTGAGGTTGAACAGGATGGAAATTACTATGTCTACGTAGGAATAACTACCGATTATGATAATGCTAAAAAAATCAAAGATTTTTACGAACAACAAGGAGTAGAATTATACATCAAAGAGGAACAGGTAGATAGTGACGAGTTTTTTAATGAACTTTCTCAATATGATATTTTATTAGAAAGTACAGATACCGATGAAGAAATTACTTCGGTTTTGGCTACAATTTTGGCTTCGTATGAAGAATTTGTATTAAAAAGATAGGTGGTGAAGTTGAAATGCGGTTAAAGGAACTTCCCGTTATGGAAAGGCCTAGGGAGAGGTTATTGGAATATGGGGCTTCTAGTTTAGCCAATGATGAATTACTATCTATTTTGTTAGATACTGGTAAGAAAGGAAAAAATGTTAAAGATCTTTCTCTAGAAGTTTTACAATCTTGTGGGAATATTACGAATTTACAGAATATAACAAAAGAGCAATTACTTTCTATTGATGGGATTGGTCTTGTTAAAGCATTGAAATTACTTAGTGCAATCGAACTTGGAAAACGTATTTTTTTAAAGGTAGACAAGCAAGGAAAAGTTCAAATGAAAAATTCTTTCGATATTTATCAGTATGTTAAGTATTGGTTTGTCGGTAAAGAACAGGAATGTTTTTATTGTCTTTATTTGAATAATCGAAATGAAGTGATAGAAAGGAAATTATTATTTATGGGAACAATTAATCGTAGTTTAGTTCATCCAAGGGAAGTTTTCAAAAATGCTTATTTATGTAGTGCTTCATCTATTATTTGTGTACACAATCATCCAAGTGGTGATGTTCGACCTAGTAGAGAGGATATTCGCTTAACTGAAGCATTAGTGAAAATCGGTGACTTAAATGCGATTCCAGTTATTGATCATGTAATTGTTGGAGAAGAAGATTATTATAGTTTTTGTGATGAGAAAATGTTAAGTCGTTGATCGAGGTGAAGAAACTTGAAAAAATGCCAGCGTTATTTTCGAAAACATCGTTTAATAGGGATTATCCTTTTAGCTTTTGGTAGTTTATTTGCTCTTTATTTTTCTTTATACCGTTCGTATTTTCAAATTAATTTATTTTCTGATTTTGGAGCTTGGGTAATGAAACTTTTTTCCCCAGTTACTTTAGATTATCAACATATTACGGATCAACAAGTTGAGGCTTTACGAAAAGAAAATCAAGAGCTAGCAAAATTATTAGAATTAAAGAATACGACTAGCAACTTTCAAGGTATCGTCTCTCGGGTGTTGTATCGTGATTTAGATTATTGGTTTCAAACAATAACGATAGATAAAGGACAAACAGATGGTGTTGAAAAAGATATGGCTGTTGTCGATGAGAATGGCTTAGTGGGAAAAGTAATCGAAACCTCTTCTTATTCTAGTGTGGTCCGTCTAGTAAGTGCGAATCATGAACATAATAAAATCGCAGTTAGTGTCACTGTAGGGGAGAATATTTATAATGGAATTTTGGAAGGGTACGATGCGGAAGAAGAGGTTTTGTTAGTGACTAGTATTCGTAGTACTAGTGATGTCCAAGTCGGAAGTATTGTTACGACTAATGGATTAGGAGAGGTTTTTCCTAGTGGCATTTATGTTGGAGAAGTTACAGCGATTATCAACGATGATCTTGGCGTTAGTAAAATTCTAAAAGTAAAGCCTAAATCATCTTTAGAAAATATTCGTTATGTCATGGTGTTAGGAAGAGGTGATAACCATTAGCATTTTGTTTCTTGTTCTTTCTTTCATCGGTGATTTTTTATTGTCTCGTTTTCTTTCTATTTCTTATTTTCAAGTCTCTTTTTTTTATCCTTGTTTCTTTTTGCTTACTAGTATTTTTTGTTGGTTTTTCACTAAAGATAAGAAAAAATATTTGCTTTTTATTTTTATAGGATATCTGCTTGGCTGTTTACTATT
The DNA here is from genome assembly GCA_018716115.1 of Candidatus Alloscybalousia intestinigallinarum. Taxonomy (GTDB): domain Bacteria; phylum Bacillota_I; class Bacilli_A; order RF39; family UBA660; genus Alloscybalousia; species Alloscybalousia intestinigallinarum. Next base: position 1,815 of record DVKF01000029.1, on the reverse strand, counting down.
TCAAACTAATTTCTTTTTACGTTTTCTTTCTTTTGGCGGCATTTATTTCTTCCTTCCGTATTTTTGGAATAAAGTTCATCTTTCGTTTATCTCTTTTTTCTTCTTTTTGGTTCTATCGATTTTTCTTTATTATTTTACCTATTTTTTACTTTTGTTTTTGTTTGCTTATCCGGGCGTTTCCTTTTCTCTATTTTTGACTCAAATCCTTCATATTTTGCCTTTTAACTTATGTATTGGACTTGTTTTCTATTTCGTTTTAGGTATAAAACATCGCTATCGTTAATATGAATTAATAGGTGGTGGCTCTTATGGAAGAATATAAATCAGTAGGAAAATATTTACATAAGGTAAATAAAACTAAGAACGTAAATATTTGGCGAAATCTTATTCTTTCCTTTTTAAATAAATCACTGATTTCAGGATTACTGTTAATTTCTACTTTGTGTATGATTAAAATGTATCCAGATACTAAAGAGTTTATAGAAAAGAGAGTTTATCAAGATAATATTTCTTTTGCAGCGATTAATAATTTTTATGAGAAATATTTTGGAGATATTTTTCCCATGGATTCCATATTGAAAGATAATACTCGGATGGTGTTTAATGAACAACTGGTCTTTCATGATCAAGAAAAATATCTTGATGGGGTTAAATTGACTGTTGATAAAGGGTATTTAGTACCGGTTTTGGATAGTGGAATTGTTGTTTTTATTGGGGATAAGGAAAAGTATGGACCTACAATTATCATTCAACAAGTGAATGGAGTTGATGTTTGGTATGTAGGAGTAGATTCTTCTTCGATTAAATTATATGACTACGTGGAAAAAGGAGATTTACTTGGTGAAGCTTTAGAAACTGAGATTTGTTTAGTCTATCAAAAAGCAGGGGAGTTTTTAGATTATCAAGAATATTTGCCATAAGATCATTATTCATCCTCTTTATTACTTATTGCTGATTCTTTCTTTATTGACTGGTCATTTCCAACAAATCTTATATTTTACTTTTTTAATTATCATACACGAACTTGGGCATTTTTTAACTGCTTTTTGTTTAGGGTGGAAAGTGGTAGCTATTCATCTTTATCCTTATGGCGGCTGTAGTGAATTTCAACAAGAACTAAATGTTGCTTTATGGCAGGAATGGTTAGTTTTAATTATGGGGCCAATCGCGCAAATTTTTGTTGTCTTTCTTCTTTCTTTTTTCTTGAATCCATCGGACTTTTCACTTCTTTTTCGTTACAGTAATTGGCTTTTAATTTTTAATTTACTACCAATTTATCCGTTAGATGGTGGGAAATTACTATTACTAGTCAATCAGCATTTTTTTTCATTTTATTCTAGTTATCGATTTATCTTTAGTTTTTCTTATTTTTTCTTATTTACTACTTTACTTTGTTGTTTCTTTTTCTCATTTTCTTTAATTCTTTTTCTTAGTTTATTATTACTATTTATTAAATTGTGTCAAGAAATTGGACAATTTCCTGTTTACTATCAAAAGTTTTTGTTTGAGCGTTATTTGACTAAATTTTCTTTTCGGAAAAATAAACAGATATCTTCTCTTTACCAAATGAAGAGGGATACTTATCATTATTTTATTCAAAATGGATCTATTATTTCTGAATTCGAATATCTAAATTACCTTTTTGGTAATTAGATATTTCAGAGTGTTGACAAAGGTCAATACTCTGTCAATAATTTTGGAAAATGTCTCAAAATTATTTAAACATTTGCGGGAAAATTTATTCCAATTTCCTTCTTGACAATAGGGACTCAGATAAAATTCTATTAATGATTAAGCTACGCAACAAATATATTG
>DVKF01000028.1 GCA_018716115.1 Candidatus Alloscybalousia intestinigallinarum | reverse complement strand
CAATATATTTGTTGCGTAGCTTAATCATTAATAGAATTTTATCTGAGTCCCTATTGTCAAGAAGGAAATTGGAATAAATTTTCCCGCAAATGTTTAAATAATTTTGAGACATTTTCCAAAATTATTGACATAAACGATTTTTAAAAAAGACAAGTAGAATTATTCTTGTTTATTAAATAGCTTCTTCTTTTTAATATACTAGGAATTTGCGTTGTATAGAAAAATAAAATAAAAAAATAGAAAATTTTGTAATTCACTTGATATACATACATTTGTTTGGTATAATCTTGGTAACCATGAACACCAAAGGAGAAATGACATCATGAATATGTATAAAAGTTATCAGTTTCGTCTTTATCCAAGCGATAGTCAAATCATTCAAATTCAAAAGACGTTTGGTTCTACAAGACTTGCTTATAATCATTATCTTGAAAAAAGAAAAAAAGAACATTTAATTTGTTTTGATATGATTAAAGATTTGCCTAATTTAATATCAAAAATATCCATTTTTAAAAGAGGTGGATTCTTGTAGTTTAAGATGCAGTTTATTTGATTTAGATGATGGCTTTAAACGATTGATCAAACATTAAAACAATTATCCTAAGTTTAAAGGAAAATATAGTTCAAAAAGAAGTTATCGAACGAATTGTATTACTAGTACTTATAAAGAAAATATGAGAATATTAAAATGGATCTAAAAAGAAAAGTAAGATGATATAGGTTGTTTTTATTTTGAATGGCAGCAAGAGCTATTTCATCAATAGAGTACTCAGTACTATCACCATAAAAACATTAGTGGCAAAGGACGAAGATAATAATACAAAATGATCGTCAGTAATTAGTTGTAATTGTTCTTCGTAATAATCCTCCAATAAGCGACTAGTGAAAATTTAATAAAAAATACTATATAATATAAAAGATAAAAGTGAGAGATTTAATTAAAAATTTAATATATTACGAACGCTAAACGTGGCCTTCATCCCAATATTGATAGAATTTCAATCGTAAAATAATATTAATTTTTGATAAAAACCATTCTACACCTTAAAAAAATTGACAAGATAAATTAAAATAATATAATATACATAGAAAAAGGAAGGCATATAGACAATTCGTGAAAGATAAAGCTGAAGACCATTACTTGCTATCTTGATGGATAAGCTTGATTTTTTCCAGCATAGTATCATTCATAAAATTGTAATAAGGGGGACTGGTTATTAAATAAATAAAAAAAGAGTAATTGAAAAAAATTAGAAGTAGAGGTGTTAAAATGGCTAAAGTATTAACTTTTAGAGTTGGAATAGAGGGATTAGAAAATAAAATTTGGAGAAAGATTGAAATAACAGACAGAAGAACTGTTGCAGATCTAGCCTACACAATACTTGCAACATTTGATTCCCTAGCATACCACTTATATAATATAAAATATAAAGATAAGGTTTATGATTGTTGGGTTTGTATTGAAGATGATCATAGTGAAATTCCACCAATCAATGCGGTTATTACTAAATTAAGTGGTATTGGTTTAAAAGAAAATGATACGATGGAAATGGAATATGATACAGGCTCAACTACTACATTTAAAATTGTTTATTTAGGCTCTAGAGACTTAGAAAAGGGAAACGGTACACACTACCCATATATCATTGATGGAGCTGGAAGAGGGATGCTTGATGATCTTTGCGATTTTGAATTGAAAGAAATAGTAGAGGATATTGATAAAAAAGGATATTCCAAATATTATTTCACTCCTGGATACGAAAGAAAGATTAAATATGATTACAGAAATTTCAATATAAAAAATAATAATACTTTATTAAAAGGTCGCATATTAGATATAAAAAATGGCTATGAAGTTGAAGAATAGCTCGTTGCGGATAATATGAAATGTTTTTAACAAAGAAAAGACCTATATAAGTAAGTTCTTGAATTTTATCTTATTCAATTATAGTTATAATCTCGTCTTTAAATTGATAAGTCGATAAGCGAAAAAGATAATAATAAGAGAAAACACTCAATTTCCTTTTTAGAGATTGAGTGTTTACTAATTTTTTAACCACAAGAAAATGAAGTTGGTAAACAAAGAAGAAAAGCTGTATAATATAGATAGGAATTAGGTGATCGAATGAAGATATATGTAGCTAGTGCCTTTAGTAAAAATAATCAAGGAGGCAATCGAGCAGGTGTCGTAATCGGAGAAGAGTTAACTAACCAACAGAAAATGAAGATTGCTGAAAAATTAGGTTATTCTGAGACGGCGTTTATTACAGTGAATGATCAAACTAGTGACTTTGATTATTGTTTAGAATATTTTACTCCAGTAGGGGAAGTTCCTATTTGTGGTCATGCAACCATTGCGAGTTTTATTGTACTAATGAATCTCAGAAAGATAATGAAAAATCAATATAAAATCAAAACCAAAGCAGGAATATTAACGATTACAATTAATCAAGATACGGTATTTATGGAACAGAATCTTCCTTTGTACTTAGACATTCTTTCCTCTGAAGAAATTGGCCGCTGTATCGATAGAAAAGTGCTAGATAAGAATCATCCTATTCAAATCGTATCAACCGGCTTAAAAGATATCTTAGTACCAATTGATTGCCTAGAAAATCTTAAGTCATTAAAACCGAACTTTGAGGTGATGAAAGAAATCAGTAAAAAACATCAAGTAATTGGTATGCATGCATTTACCTTAACGCCAAGCGAAGAAGTAACCGCAGTCTGTCGTAATTTCGCTCCTCTATATGGAATAGAGGAAGAGCCAGCAACAGGGACTTCTAATTGTGCTTTAGCTTGTTATCTTTTTCACTATGGCATAAAACAACAACAGTATATCTTTGAACAAGGATACGAACTAAATGATCCCTCTAGAATTATTGTCAATATAGAAAATGATGGGACAGAAATTACCGGAGTTAGAGTAGGGGGAAATGGCTATTTGGTAGAGACAATCGAAATAGCCAAGGAAAGTTTAAACAAAGAGAACTAAAGGAGGAGAAAAGTATGATTCTATCACCAGAAAAAATAAGTAATTTTCAATTATATGGTTACCATATAACAGAAACCAGCAATTTAAAGCTAATAAAAAAAGAAGGACTCGTACCTAAATGTGGTAAACGAAGTAGAGAAATTGGGGACTATCGAAAGGTAGTATATTTTTATCCAGCATTGATTTTAACAGATACTTGGCGTGAAGCCCTCTATAAAGATACCAATTCTGCCAACTTAGCCCTTTTACGTTTCGACTTGACTAATGTAGATATCACAATCACAGATAAAGATTCGTGGGATTTATTTGGCGATTGGTATACAAAAGAGGCAATTTCTCCAGAAAAAATCAAAATTTTAAAGCGCTTAGATCGGTACGGTAATCCTTTTCCATTAGAAGAATTATTACAACAACCAAAAGAAAGTTTGATATGGGAGCCCATTTCCTCTATTGGAGAAAAGGAAAATTTGGTACTAAGAAAAACTCTAATTTAATCATAAAAAAACAATGAATAGTACTGAACTCTAAAAAAGTCACTACTATTTTTTAGGAGAATTCTATGATTAAACAGTAAAATCTTAATAAAAAAAGGAAGTTAGATACTAAACCAAAGATTAAGCTGGTACCATTATCTCAATGCGGCAACAATGCATCACACTTTTTTTACAATAGTGAACAATTTTAATATTTTAATATTAATATAACCAACTTTTGCTATAAATATATAAGCTGTTTGATTATTTTTAATACATTCCATAGTATACATTTATAGGGAATATCAGTTGTTGAGTGTCTACCTCTAATCTTTATAGGGAGGAAGCTTGATAAAGATGAAAACTAAGACTTTTATTATAAAAGTTCTTATGCTCATTGCTATCATTTTATTTCGTATCATTTATAATAGTGGTAATAAAAAAATGACACTCATCCGTTAGAATAAGTGTCGCTGAATAAGTGCCATAAGGCAAATTATTAGGTAGACATTCAACTTGACGAAACTGAATGTTCCCATTTTTATTTTATGCAAGTTTTCTTGACATATCCATAATAATATAAAAAAAGAACTTTTAACAAGTTCCATTTATAAATTATCTGAACCCCCTAAAGATTCAGAATAAATTCTTATGGTGTTCATAGCGGGAATCGAACCCACGACCTTTTCCTTCGGAGGGAAACGCTCTATCCTACTGAGCTATATGAACATATTACTAATATAATATAGATTGAGAAAAAGTTCAATAATTTATCATCAAAAAACATAACAAAAAATTATGCTTGTTCAATATAATTTTTTGATATTATTTTATACTTTTTATTTCATTTGTGTCAAAATAAAATGATAAAATTTAATTTTTCCTATTTACTTTATTTCGAGAATCTATAACCACTGCAAAGCTAAAATGGCTTCCGAGAAATTTCCTCTGGGACTTTGTCAATAATTTAGACACTTTTTATAGGGGGTATTAGTGATTTTTTATATTACTTTCAAAATCATCAGGAGATAAATACCCTATGGAAGAGTGAATTCTAATGGGATTATAAAACCCTTCAA